>JBCCES010000048.1:0-8558 GCA_039030115.1 Myxococcota bacterium | reverse complement strand
GTTATTTCAAGTGGCGGGTTTATTGCTGGCACTTAGCTTGCTATCTCGCTTTTTACTGTCGCCTATTTTGACCTTGCTTGCCGAAAGAGAGCATCTCACCAAAGGCATGCAACAAGAATCACAGCAACTGATTGATCAAGCCCAAACATTGCAGCAACGTGTTCAGCAATCACTCACAACAGCCCGACAAGAGGGCCAGCAAATTCAACAGCAGCTCATTTCTCAAGGTGAGCAGCTTCGCCAAGAAACACTGGATGAATCTCGCAAGCAATCTGCGCACAAACTCCATGAGGCGCGACAGCAACAACGACAAGATCTTGCTCAATGTAAAGACCAACTATGGCAACACACACAACAGATGTCTAACCAAATGGCTGCTTCTTTGACCGCCATAGGGCCTCAACACGAGGAGCAGAAGGAGACAAAACGTGCATAAAAACTCCTCGCAAATATGTTTTAGAGTGCGCTTTTTTGTCTGTATGGGTTTGTTGGTATTTGCAACGCAATCTGCCTGGTCAAGCCCATCGCAACACCATCAAACGGCTCATGCACAACACCAAAAAGTTAACTGGTGGGGGTTGGGGTCACAGTATGCACACAATCCAGCCATGGGTTGGTCTTTTGTCACATTCGGCATCTTTGTGCTGGGTGTTGCCAAAGCTTCGCGCAAACGGCTACAGCAGTACCTACACAACCGTGCAGACCACTTTGAGCAATTTCGTGCCGAAAGTGCCCAGCGTCACAATCAAGCAAAACAAGAACTGGCCCAGCAACAACAACAACTGCAACAACTTGCTCAAGAAATCCAGCGCGTGAAAACAACCTACCAACAACGAGGCCAACAGCAAAAACAGCAGCTGATACAGCAAGGCCAGCAACAGGCACAACAGCTGGCTTTACAAGTTGAACGTACCATCTCTTCTCAGGCAAGCCACGCACAAGCGCAGCTTCAAAAACAGTGGATACAAGAAATTCTAAAACAGACCGAACGACAGCTTGCCAGCGCTGATTCTTCGCAAAAAGCACAAGCCGAGCAGGATTTACAAGCGATGTTGCACGCAGACTTGCAACACTTTCGTAACCAGGAGCAAAACCGTGGATGAGTCTGCACGTACCTTGGCTTATCGATACGCCCGCGCCCTCTTGCTGGGCTGTAAAGATTCTCAATCCCTACAACAAATTGCCAGTCAATTGCACTGTTTGTGTCTCTCCTATACGCAGGATAATCGGGTATTAAAACAATTGATGAACAACCCTACGTTTTCCATCAAACAACGCCTGCACATTGTAGAATTATTAGAGCAACAGTTGGGTCTACAAAAGGACTTGTCTCGTTTCTTGCAACTGTTGGTACAGCGAGATCGCATACACATCCTACCCCAAATTGCTTCGGCTTTTTTACATCTTAAAGAGGTGCAAGAAGGGACTTTACGTGCACGGGTGACAAGTACACACCCATTACCCGAAGATCAACGCAACCAGCTCACAACACTTCTACAAAACACATTAGGCAAACAAGTTTTGCTACAGTGTAAGCAAGATGCAAGCGTTTTGGCAGGCATCCGTATTTGCGCAGGTGGATTTGTGTTTGATGCAACACTCAAGGGGCGATTAGAAGCACTGCGTGAGCGGCTTTTCACCCAGACCCAACAAACTGCACAGCCCCAAGCAAGGCACGAACGCCGACCAGTCAACCCAAAGCAAGAGGGAGAAGCCTAGCTTATGGTGGATAAGCAAGTAGGAAGCGCAACCATTTTGAGGTAATCTAGCACAGAGAGATTGAACATGAAAATCAACCCAGAAGAGATATCATCCATCATTAAGCAGCACATTCAAGACTTTGACACCCGCACACAAGTGGCCGAGACAGGAACTGTAGTGGCTGTGGGTGATGGTGCTGCACAGGTATACGGTTTGCAACGCAGCCAAGCGGGGGAGTTGGTGGAATTTGCCAACGGCGTAAAAGGCCTGGTGCTCAACCTAGAAGAGGGTAGCGTGGGTGTTTGCATTATGGGGTCATCCGAAGGCATTAAAGAGGGTGATCCGGTGAAACGGACAGGTCGCATTGCCGATACAGCCGTCGGTGATGCCCTGTTGGGTCGCGTTGTAAACGGCTTAGGGCGTTGCATTGATGGACAAGATGCCATCGACACTCCCCATCGGCGACGCATTGAAACCAAAGCTCCTGGAATTATTGCCCGACAGCCCGTTACCGAACCCCTCCAAACAGGCATCAAGGCCATTGACACCATGATTCCCATCGGTCGAGGTCAGCGTGAATTGATTATTGGCGACCGACAAACAGGCAAAACAGCCATTATTCTAGATACCATTCTCAACCAAAAAGAGACCGGTGTGAAGTGCATCTACGTGGCTATTGGGCAAAAACAATCTTCCGTAGCACAACTCGTGCAACGTTTGCAGCGACATGGAGCCATGGATTACACCGTGGTTGTGTCTGCGTCGGCATCCGAACCGGCCCCTGTGCAGTTTTTGGCACCCTACACAGGCTGTGCCATCGGCGAATATTGGCGAGACAACGGAGAACATGTCTTAATTATTTACGATGACCTCTCCAAGCACGCTGTCGCTTACCGCCAACTATCGCTGCTGCTACGCCGCCCGCCAGGCCGTGAAGCCTTTCCCGGTGACGTATTTTATCTGCACAGTCGCCTGTTGGAGCGGGCAGCCAAAATCTCTAGCAACCCGGATGACTTGGTCGCCTATCCCGACATTCAAAAAGGCGGCGGCAGCTTAACAGCCCTGCCCATCATTGAAACCCAAGCAGGAGACCTGTCGGCCTACATTCCCACCAACGTGATCTCCATTACCGACGGCCAAATCTTTTTAGAAGCCGACCTGTTTTACTCTGGCCAACGCCCTGCTGTTAATGTGGGCCTGTCTGTATCTCGTGTAGGAGGTGCAGCACAAGTGGCAGCCATGAAACAGCTGTCGGGAACCATGCGATTGGAACTTGCCCAGTACCGTGAGTTAGCTGCCTTTGCCCAATTTGGCTCCGACTTAGACAAAGCCACCCAAGAACAAATCGAACAGGGCAAGCGCTTGCTTCAACTGCTCAAACAACCCCAATACGAACCCTGCCCGGTTGAAGAGCAAGTGGTGCAAATTTATGCAGCCACACAAAAACGCCCCGAAAGTCGGGATAGTTGGGTAAGACGTTACGAGGTGCGCGACATCGCTCGCTATGCCATAGAACTGCTGCAGTTTATACGAGAAAGCCACAACGACATTCTCACGCAGATTCGAGACAACCCCACAAAAAAGATCGACGATGCCCTTCAACAAAAGCTAGATGCTGCTTTGCTGCAATTTGACGACCTGTTTACACCAACCCAAACAACCGACGCACAAGAATCCTCTCAAGACAATTCGCCTGCCCAGCAGCAACCTGAACACGAAGCAACCGTTTCGTAACCGACAAACCCATACTACTGTATCGCCCTGATGCTGCCGCAAGGCCAGCGTTTTGCATTATATTTATGCAACAAAAAATACCGAAACTTCCAAGCTGGATTTATCGACAGGGAATAACCATATCAAATCGACATGTTTACAGTAAGAGAGGTTATAAAAAACTGCATAACAGGGAGAAAAACAGATGACAAAAATAGGGTTAAAAATTTCAGGCGGTCTTTTGCTGAGGCTAAGCATCGCGTCAGGGATCATGTTTGTTGCCTGCGGACAGGACGATAGCGTTGAAAGCCAAAATCTCGCTAGCACACCAACAGAGCTTCAAATGATTACCAGCAACGCCTCTGGTATCCAAAACAATGCCTTTGAGTTTCGGGGAATGTTTGATGGCGTCAAAAGCTTTTTTGGAACAGACATCGCAGCAAAACACAACACTATTTTAGACACCATTGCAGATGGGTTCCAAAACAGAACCGTGGGCGATTTTATTAGTCAAAATGAATTTGACCAGTTCAGCAAGTTGATTAACACAAACGAAGGCGGCCTGACTAATAAAAATGGAAATGCAATTGGTACCGCCAGACCATATGATACTCTCTCCTCTCTCACAGTTTTAGAATTGCTAAAAACATACATTGGATTTTCAAGCATTGACAAAGCATTTCGGACCACGGGAGCCAATCGTTATTCCATTACATTTCCTGGAAAGGTAGAAACCTTTTTTCAGCGTCGGCTCACCACAAACACATCTGTAGAACGGTGGATCAACAACATATACACTCATTGGGACACGGTCAAAGAGGCGGCTGAGAAAGACTGGAAAAGGGAGGGAAAAACCAATACAGACGCTAATGAGACCATGGCAGATTCCCTATTTTCTCTGTTTGTTTTTGACATAGCGCAAATCAAATTACTCAGAGAAAAAAGCATAATATCTAATGCAAACGACATCCGCAATCGGTTTTACAAAGGCGCGCTTGGAGACGGAAAAAAGAAAGCCAAAACCCTAGCCAGCATATACAAAACTGCAGACATTGTATGCGTGCAGGAAACAAGCCAAGCCCTTGTTGACGAAATGACAAAGCGAACAGGATTTCTATCATTAGGAAGCTCCGACTTTGTCTTAGCAAGCTCCTTTAAACCTGGCGGATCTGCCATTTTTCTGCGTAAAAGCATCTTTTCCAACACGCAGAAGCTACCTCTTATTAACTCACAACTGGATGCCGCCGAGGTGGTTCTCGTCACAGCAACGGCGAGCAACCAAAAATACCTCATTGCATCGGCCCATTCAGACTCCAAGGGGAAGAACAGCAGCGACATTCTACAGGAAATCGACACTCAGACAGTAAAGAATAGGATCATTGTGGGTCACGACGCCAATACAAAAAAGGCGGATAACGTCTCAACATATCTCGAAAAAGCACAGCAACTTGGTCTGGCACCTGCCTTTGATACGGATTCAAAAGAACCCGTCACATCATTCAAAACAAGAACGTTTGTGCAGACCCAAATTACAAAGGCCGAAAAAGAAGATACCAAGCGAAGTGATTACATTCTCACAAAGGGATTGCAAGTAGGAACCAACGATATGATCAAGAAGCCTGGCCCCAGCGATGATAACCCCAGTGACCATGCTATTTTGCAGATTGCTTTTTCAAAGTAAACAAAACGTGAGCCAATCTTGCTGCAAATAGCTATTAGACAGGTTATTGCCTCCCCCTCACTAAAACCAAACCGTTCGAGGGGAGGATGGGGAATCCTCTTGTTACGCCTTATAGCAACGTAAACGACTGCCCGCACGAGCAGGTGGATGTTCTGCGAGCTTGCAGCACGCGAAAGCCGCTGCGGCCCAGCTCTTGCCGCCAGTCTAAGGTGCTGCCTCCTAACACTCGCATGGATTTAGGGTCTACGCACACACGGGCTTTGTCTTTGCAAAACAGGCAATCGTCTTGCTTGGGCTCGCCTTCCCAGTCAAACCGGCAGCGAAACCCGCTGCAACCGCCCCCTTCAACGGCCACTCGCAAGAGGGGGTTATTGCAGCCCTCTTGTTGAGCAGCCTCTTGCACAATGCGCGCTGCTGCACGTTGTGTGATGTGCAGCGCATCAGCCGAAACAGGCTGCGATGGGACATGATGCAAACGCTGCCCCTTTGCTCGATGTTGCCCTTTGCGTTGAATTGCTAATAGTGCCATAGAACCCTTTTTTATATTATACAAACACGTATCCTATTCTAATATATCATAAAAAATTTGACAAGTCAAAAGCAGTCGTGACATGCTGGCATCAACTGAAAGGCGCATAAAATGGTCTCGTTCTTGCATAGATGGGTATTTACAGCTGCTGCTGTTTTAGGTGTTGCTCTGTCTGCGCCTGCTGCCCACGAAAATCCATCGTCCCCTCAAACAGCCGCTGCACAAAAACCCGCTGCTGCATGCTCAACGCCCCGGCAAGCTGTGGCTTCGTGGCTACAGCATATTCAACCCGAAAATTACGACGCCACTCAGGCTGTGCGGTGCATGCAACGGCCTCATGGCATGAGTGCCGAAGAGTTGGCAACCACAGCTACGCATCTGAAGCAGCTGTTTGAATGGCGAGGCATTCGGATCAACCTCAATAAAATTCCTGACACACCGAACTATATGCACCCCAAAACGGGAGGGCAGCAGGTTATTCTCCACCACAATTTCCCCAATATTTGGGTAGAAAAAAGCCCCCAAGGCTCGTGGACGTTTCCGGCACAGGTGATGGCCGCTGTGCCGCAGCTGTACGAAAAGACGCTTACGGTAGACCTACGCGGTTGGTTGTGGATGCTGCCTGAATGGGCCAAGCAAGACATTTTAGGCATCGAGGGCATCACGTTGTGGCAAATTGCTGCACTGGCTCTGCTTGTGCTGTTGGGAATGCTCATTCGGGTGATGGTGACATCGGTTGTGGTGTCTCGTGTAGAGTACATTCTCAGTCGCTTTTCGGGCCTGCATTGGGGACGAGACTTGCTGGGCTCGGCAGCAACTCCACTGGGTAATTTGGCCATGGCAGCCTTCTTGGCCTTTTTTATTCCTAGCTTGGCCCTCAACGTGCACCTTGCTCAATGGATGCTGATGGCGGTGCGCGTGTTGGCTGCTGTGTCGTGCGTGATGGTGCTGTACGGCAGCATCGATATTTTTACAGCTTGGATTGCCGACCGCATGTCTGGAGAGGATTCTGGTGGCTTAGATGCTCAACTCGTGCCGCTCATGAGCCGCGGTCTCAAGATCATCACCGTGATTTTAGGCGTGATTTTCGTGCTGCAAAACTTAGATGTCAACGTGACATCGCTGCTGGCGGGTGTGACCGTCGGTGGTTTGGCCATCAGTTTTGCTGCGCAAGAAACGGTGTCAAACCTGTTTGGCTCTTTTACTGTCATTACCGACAAGCCGTTTTCTGTGGGCGATTGGATTATCACCGATGGCGTTGAAGGCATTGTGGAAACCATCGGTTTTCGCTCGACCCGCGTGCGCACCTTTTACAATTCGTTGGTGACCATTCCCAACAACAAATTCACCAAGGTGGTGGTTGATAACAAGGGCTTGCGCATTTACCGCCGCTGCTACATTGTGCTGCAGCTGCGCATGGACACCACACCGCAACAAATCGAAGCGTTTTGCAACGGCGTGCGCGCCATTTTGAAGGCCCACCCCAAAACGCGCAAAGATTACTACGAGGTGCATTTTAACGATTACGGCCCCTCCTCTTTTAACATCATGCTCTACTTTTTTATGAAGGTGCCCAGCTGGTCAGAAGAGCTGCGTACCCGCCACGAAATTTTGTTGGACATCTTGCGTTTGTGCCAGAAATTAGACGTGCAGTTTGCCTACCCCACCCAAACGTTGCATGTGGAACAGATGGCAACTTCTGAAAAACCTGCTCAACCCTCTGCACCACCCAATGACCAGTTGCAAAACGCTGTGCAGGCTTTTGGCCCTGGCGGCAAAAGCGTGATTCCTCCTGGGCCTCGCCTGGGTGAAGGATACTTTGTGGATTCTTAAGGAACCATGAAAGTCTCTGCTATGCTTGCAGCAGAGTCTTGATTTTTGTCTGAATCAAATCAACAGCAACACGGTTTCTCCCCCCATGGGGAACAATACCTGATTG
Organism: Myxococcota bacterium; assembly: GCA_039030115.1. GTDB lineage: Bacteria > Myxococcota > UBA727 > UBA727 > JABDBI01 > JBCCEX01. The sequence goes on along the minus strand of JBCCES010000048.1, from coordinate 995 downwards.
AGTAGCGCAAGGCAGTTCGCTTTACTTCTCTTACTGCAAATGCAGCTGGGAAATGGGATGGTAATTGGCTGCATTGGGGAAATATCCCTTAACACGAGGCTTCACCAAATCCGGTTTGTGGGGCATGTAAATAGGGCAAGCGGGCAGATGGTGCAACAAAATGTTCTCGATGCGCTTGTACAGAGCTTGGGCTTGCATTGGGTCGGTAGCGGTCAATGCTTGCTTTGCTAACATGTCTAGCTGCCCCGAAGGGTCGGCCCATTTGGAGTCGTTAAAAGCAGACTGTTTTGTGTAAAGCAACGCAAAGGTATGAGGCTGCCCTGTAAGGGTCTCCATCCACCCACCGCGAGCGATATCAAACTGCCCCTGTTGACGATGGGCAAAAAACTCCGGCCACGGCTGGGCAGCCAGCTGCACACGGATTCCCAAATGTTTATGCCACGCTCGAGCAATGGCTTTTGCCACCGCTTCATGTTCGTACCCCTCATTGTAGCTGAGTGTGAGCGTGGGGAACCCCTTGCCGTTGTTAAACCCTGCTTGGGCCAGCAAACGACGCGCGCGTTTGGGGTTAAAAGCAACGCCCTCTTGAGCCGAAAGAGCGTGGTATGTTCCAGGAAAGTCCGGGAAAAATCCATGCAGCGGCACAGCCATGCCCTTGGCTACTTGCTGCACGACAGCGCGTCGATCGATGCTGTGACACAGCGCCTGCCGTACTCGCCGGTTGTTGAGGGGAGGTTTTTGGGTTTGAAACCAGTAATGGTACGTGGCTGCGCGCGGGTTGACCCGATAATCGGGCCGGTGAGCCCACTGTTGCAACACATCATGGGGAATGTTTACATGGGGGCCTAACCAATCCAATCCCTCTTGATCAACATCGCTCTGGTAACGATTTAACAAATGTATCGGGTTAGCAGTAAACATCCAGCCCAAAGCTGCATAACAACCCCGTGCATCAGGAGAAGAGAGCGCCTCTTGCAAGCCACTTTGCCACACAC
>JBCCES010000047.1:0-8575 GCA_039030115.1 Myxococcota bacterium | reverse complement strand
CATGTGTTGAAGCAATTGGAGCAGCATCTGGGAATTTCTCCTGCTCAATGGCTAGCTGCTGTTGGTCCCTGCATCGGTGCCAACGCTTTTACAGTAGGTTCCGATGTGTTTGAAGCGTTTTCTGCCTACCGAAACTGCTTTGTTCAAAAAAATGCAAACAAGTGGACATTTGATTTGGCTGGGACTTTGTCACAACAGCTCAGAGAATGTGGTGTTGAGCATATAGAGATTCTTAACCACTGTACGTTTGATAGCTCTCATGGCTTTTTTTCTCATCGTGCTGCTTTGAGTAAAGCCAGTGGGCGTCAGCTGTCTTTCATTGGGATTTGCAGCGAGAATTTTTCATGATTTTAAAATCATGAAATTCTGCTTTTTAAATCGATAATATAAAGTAAATGTTGGAAGGAAATTATGTTCCCATACTCAAGTAAGCTTGTTGAAAGGTTGGATTCCTGTTAAAAGTACCAGATGAAGCTGCAAGAGAGGTCTTATTGAAAGAAAAGGTCCTTGCCTTTATTTGGTCTCTTGGAACTTCACTAAGGAAGGTAGTTTTGTAGTAAAAGTGTGTGAAAAAGGTTGAGGGGGGTTAAGCAGGATGATGAAGAAGACAGGCATGCGTGTGGCTTTGTTTTTTGATGGAAAAAACTTTCATGTAGGGTGGAAAGAAGCGGCAGAAGGCCGTCGAATTGATTTCATACAGCTTGCCAAATGGTTAGTGCACAGAGCGGGAGGAACACTATTAGCGGGTGCTCATTACTTTACAGGCATTCAAGAAATCACTGAAGAAGAGAGTGATGAATCTCAGCAAAAATTGTTAGGGTTTTTAGAAATGTTGGAAAATCAGCCAGGGTTTTTTGTTCATACATTTTATCGCAAAGTGGGATGCGTGAGTTGCGGAGAGTGTGGCATGCAGCATCAGTATTTTTCAGACAAAGAGACGGATTTAGCTGTGGTGTCTCATATGCTGCGACTAGCTTCTGTTGATGCATACGATATAGCTGTTTTGTTGTCTGGTGATGGAGATTATGCGCCTGCACTGCAGAGTGTGAGAGCGATGGGAAAACAGGCCCATATTGCCAGTTGGGGAACAGCAAACGTCAGCAAGCGTATTCGCCTAGAGGCTTTTAGCCAAATTGATATGCTAGAGGGATTGGATGTGTTTGAGTATGGTGCCAGTGCTCAGAAATCCTTGATTGACGAAAACACTTACCACGAGCCTATTGAGATCATAAACTTTACAGGAGAGCACACGTTAGATGCCTTCATATCGGAGTTAATTCAGGCAGAGAAGAAATTTGAAGGAGGTTATGTGGGATTGACCTACTTTTTGAACCGTTGGCGATCAGAACATTTAGACGAAGCCCCTAATGTGAGGCGTAGCGTATTAAACCAGCTTTTGGTAGAAAATTGGGTAGAAACTTATGAGGCTGGTGCGGGAAAAATGGCTCTTCGATTGTCAGATCGAGCGCGGGAATATAGTCGCGATGTGACCACAACTCAGTAAGGGGTTCCTCGCTCACTCTTGCAATAACATCAGCTCCCTTTCCGGCCTGGACTTATTGGCATGGAAATAATTCCCGTTGATCTGCCTGTTTTTGTCTTGGGAGGGTTACGGTGAAAACAACCAAAAAAGGGCAAAAGCAGACACAGGACTGGAACGCATTTTATCAAGGTTTTGTTGCACAGGTTGATCAGCATGCTCGGCAGCTGAAACGCCCTTTAACGCTGGCGGAAAAAATTCTTTTGGGTCATATGAAAAGGCCCTTAGATGAGGAAAACAGACCCTTAAAGCGAAGTGGCTGCTACGTCAATTTGTGGCCTCGTTGGGTTGCCATGCAAGACGTTACGGATCAAATGGCCCTGCTGCAGTTCATGAGTACGCAAAAAGATCGTGTAGCCGTCTCTTCTAGTGTCCATTGCGACCACCTGATTGAGGCGCATCAGGGGGTGCTTGTCGATTTACTTGCGGCTCGCAAAAGCCATGAAGAGGTTTACACATTTTTGAAGACAGCTTGTCAAAAATATGGGATTGCTTTTTGGGAGCCGGGCTCGGGCATTATTCATCAGGTGGTGTTGGAGCATACGGCGTTTCCAGGAGGGTTACTCATTGGAACGGACTCCCACACTCCCAATGCAGGAGGCTTGGGTATGTTGGCCATTGGTGTGGGGGGTGGAGATGCTGTGGATGTTTTGGCAGGAGGGCCCTTAAATTTAGCTTGGCCACAGATTGTAGGCGTGCAGCTGACAGGGCGTTTACAAGGTTGGACCTCCCCAAAAGATGTGATTTTGAAACTGATGGGTTTGTTGGGTGTTCGGGGAGGCACAGGGTGCGTTGTGGAATTTTTTGGATCGGGTTGCCGCCATCTATCTGCAACGGGGAAAGCCACCATTACCAACATGGGGGCTGAACACGGTGCTACTACGTCGGTGTTTCCTTACGATGAAGCGATGAAAGATTACCTGTGTGCTACGGGTCGAGACAACCTGGCACAAGCCGCCGATGCTGCCCAGCATTGCTTGCGTGCAGATGAAGAGGTCTTGCAAGACCCAACTCGCTTTTATGATCGTGTGGTTTGTATTGATTTGAGCCGTCTGCAGCCCCATATTGTGGGCCCCCATTCACCTGATTTGGCAAGGCCACTTGCTGACATGAAAACGGCAGTTGCCCAAGAGGGTTATCCCGATACACTGGCTGCAGCCTTGATCGGGAGTTGCACGAACAGCTCTTACGAGGATTTAGGTCGCGCTGCATCTGTGGCAAAACAGGCTATCGCTTTGGGTTTGCGAGCCAAGGTGCCTTTTTATATTACCCCTGGGAGCCAAAGCGTATACGAAACGGCCCAAAAGGCAGGTTATATCGACACTCTCAAAGCCATGGGAGGCGTTTTATTATCCAACGCCTGCGGCCCTTGCATTGGTCAATGGCGACGTACGGATCAGCAATCTAGCGGTCCCAACAGTATTGTCAGTTCCTACAACCGCAATTTTCCAGGGCGTAACGACGGCAAAAGACATACCTTATCGTTTTTGGCAAGCCCTGAAATTGTAACGGCCATGGCTCTGTTTGGCCGTTTATCGTGTAATCCTTTGGTAGATAAGTTGCCAGATAGTGAAGGAAATCTGTTAAAGGCACCCCAGGCCGATGTGCTGCCTTCAGCAGGATTGTGCATGAGTGCACAGGGTCGTGTGGATCCTCCCGCTGACGGCAGTGCTGTGGCAGTTCACATTGCGTCGGATTCAGGGCGTTTGGCACCTCTTGCACCGTTTAAGCCTTGTGGTAAGGATCAATGGGAACATTGCAGGGTGTTGCTCAAAGCCAAGGGAAAATGCACCACAGATCATATCTCCCCAGCGGGAAAATGGTTGCAGTATCGAGGCCACTTAGACAAAATTGCTGACAATACCTATTTGGGAGTGGTGAATGCTTTTACAACAAAGCCTGGAACAGGTCTAGATACCACACAACCCCACGAATCGGCCCAGTTGTTAAGCAGTATTGCGCGTAAGTACAAAGCACAGAAGGTTCCCTGGATTGCTGTAGGAGATGCCAATTTTGGTGAGGGTTCTAGCCGGGAACATGCAGCCATGCAGCCACGCTATTTAGGGTGTTTAGCGGTTTTAGCGCGTAGCTTTGCTCGCATCCACGAGACCAATCTCAAAAAAAGTGGTGTGTTGCCCCTCACATTTGCACAAGAGAAAGATTACAACTGCATTGGGGCGTTTGACTACGTCGATGTGTTGGGTTTAAACGCCCTTGCTCCTGGTCAGCCCGTGCGAGTGGTTGTACGTCATACAGACGGTTCTCAAGATCATTTGCAGTGCAATCATACGCTGTCTCCATTGCAGATTCAGTGGTTTCGGGCGGGGTCCAGTCTAAATTATTTGACCCAAAACCCTGCTGCGTCATCTACCTGATCTAGCGCTAATGCCATTCCGAAACAACTTCCCTTTGCTCTCCTCGCTCTTGACACAGGTAACAGAGTATCTGTTTGGGATGATTTCTCGGGTTCGTGACTTTTTTTGTTCATCTGCGATAAGAGTCTGTCAGCGCTTTGTTTTGACGTTCATCTTCGTTCACAAAAAAAGTCACGAACCCGAGAAATCATCTGCGCATTGATGAACGAGAATTGGTATCATGTGGACGTTTTGAGCTTTTCTCGATTTGTTTTGGCTCCGCAGATCAGGAAACGGTATGATATGAAGCAATAGGTAAGGGGTTAGGAGAACGATGTGCACAGCAGACCGATGATTGTATTGCTGTTTGGAGGGCAAAATGCGGAAAAAAACGTCTCTGTTGCCTCAGCACAAAACCTATTGAGTGCTTTGCCTTCTGATTGTGAAACCTTGTTGCTGTTTTGGCGACCTGATGCCACAGTGCGGCCCGTGACAGCACAACAGCTGCGCGATCATGCCAGCCCTTATGTGACCCCTTTTCAGCCTCAGCTTTTGTCGGCGAGCGAATATGGTGATCTGAGTTTGGATCAAGCCATGAGACAGCTGGCTCACCAGGCACGCAGCCAGAACAAGCAGGTAATCATTTTGCTTGGCGTGCATGGTGTGGAGTGTGAAGATGGTAAGTTGCAAAGATTGTTGGAGCAGGAAGGCCTAGCCTTCACGGGTTCGGACAGTCGGGTTTCAGCCCTCGCATTTGACAAAATCCAAGCCAAGCAACGTGTGCAGCAACACGGCATTGTGACAGCTGAACATCTGTTGTTAGATCCAGCAGCTCGCCATACGTGGCAAAACCTGGCCCAGCAATTTTTGTGCAAACACGGTGCCTTGGTGATGAAACCCGTGCAAGAAGGCTCGAGCACCGGGTTGCAGTTTCTTGATACAGATGAAGAGGTTGTGTGTGCAATGCAGGCAGCTGCAAAAGTTCCTCGGCCCACTTTGTTAGAACCCAAACTGTCAGGCATCGAGTTAGCTGTGGGGGTTTTACAAGACGAAACCGGCCGCGTCACTGCTTTGCCTTGCACACAGGTCAAGCCTCAAGCAGGCAGGTGTTTTGATTACGCGGGCAAATATTTGGGTGAGGGTGTGCAAGAGATCACACCGGCGCAAGTGCCTGATGAACTGGCAAAGCAAGCACAAGCCATGGCCGTACAAGCCCACAAAGCGGTGGGTTGCCGTGGTTACTCTCGCACCGATTGCATTGCCACATCGGCGGGTATTGTGTTTTTAGAGATCAACACCTTGCCCGGCTTGAGTCCCAACTCATTTATTCCGCAACAGCTTCGTGCTGCTGGCATGAGTTTGAGGCAGTTTGTCACCACTCAATTAAACATTGCTCAACAGGCCGTTTGCGCGCACAAGCAAACTTCTGATCAAGCTGTGGCAGGTTGAATACGTTCTTAGCTAAATTATCTTTTCTTAGTCAAGGTGCAAAAGAAAAAATAAGCACGGAGACTGACCTATTACGCACTTTACGACAATGCAGGAAATAAAACCTTCAGCAGCTGTGTTTGTTTTCTGTAGAGGAAACACAACTATCTGAAGGTGTCCGACACATCGGTCAGTAAAAGGCGGGAACATGGTAATCAAGAAAAAAAATAGATGGTGGTTGGTATGGACAATTGGTGCGGCGTGTCTGTCTGCCTGTGGCCCTGATGATTCAGAGGAGAATGCTGGTGCTGAGCAGCAGGATCTGGCTGTGTGTCGTACCGAAACCTCGTCGCAAAAATGTGCTCGTTATTTGCAAGATATCAAAGATAAAATGAGTGGTGAAGTATTTAGCCAGGATAGAAATGATCAACAGCTCCCAAACTACCCATTTAACGGACTTTTTGAAGTTTGTCGGGTGAGCAACCTTTCAGATGACAAACATGCTCAGGCATTTGTTGGGGCCTGCAAAGAGGTTATTGGATTTACTGTAGGCAGTTTGACGTTTGCTGGCAAGGTTAAAAATGCCATATGTAATGAAACGTATTTAAGAAACTACTGTGTTTTTACAAATTTTATAACAGAAGTGAATGAAAATAAAAATGGAAATGATGATGAAATATCTAAGATTAAAAACGTGTTTAAAGGAATAAATCCAAATGCCACTTCGCAAGAGTTTTTTATGTTTAGCTGTCTTCAGTTTGATGAAAAAGCTTTATCTAAGTATTTGCGTGAACACATCTCTGTATCTAAAAAATTGATTGCTTCTCAACCCGAACAGAAAGATCAATCAGAATTAAACAAATTAGATGAGTTGGTTTCTCAAACAGGTTCAGAGGGAACCTTATGGAAGGCAATCAAGGGAGGTATCCAACAATCAGAGCAACCCTCTAGCTTGGCAAAAGCTGGCATATGGTTGTATCAGCACAGAACAGAAATCGCTCTTGTTGGTACAGTTGTGATAGCTGTTCTGCTTGCTCCAATTGGACTTTAGAATCGACGCAACGCTGCAACGGTTTCGATGTGGGCTGTGTGCGGAAACATATCGACACCTTGCACCCACTGCAATTGGTAGCCCTCTTGCAAAAACGCAGCCAAGTCCCTTGCAAATGTGGTTGTGTTGCACGACACATACACCAGCCGTTTGGGCGCAAGCTGTACAAGAGCTTCAGCCGCTTTGGGGTGTAAGCCCGCACGAGGGGGGTCTACCACGGCCACATCAAACTTTCTCACATCTGCTGCATCTGTGTTCGCAAGAACCTCCTCTACATTGCCTAAATAAAAATCCATATTAGCAATGCCGTTAGCGGCCGCAGATTGCTTGGCATCTGCGATGGCAGTGGGGTTGTTTTCAATGCCAATCACCTGTTTGCAGTGCGGTGCCAGGTGCTGCCCAATGGTGCCCATGCCGCAGTAAGCATCAAGGAGGACATCGTGCTGTTGCAGTTGGGCTGCTTCACGCACCACTTCGTACAATACTTGTGCTCCTAGGGTATTGGTTTGAAAAAACGAGAAGGGTGAAATGCGGTAGGTGAGGTTGCACAAACGTTCTGTGATAAACGGCTCTCCCAGCACAGGATGTACAGGTGCATTGAGGGGTCGATCGTTCATAGCGTTGTTTTCAATCACCAACAAACAGGTGGGCTGCAGTGTTCGGCCCAGTTGTTGTGCGTGTTGCAGCACTTGCTGCAGCTGTTTGCCTGCTGCTTGTACTACCAGGGCGATCATCTGTTCACCTGTTTGCACACCTCGGCGCAGCAGCAAATTGCGCCACACGCCTTTGTGGGTTTTAGGGTTGTACACGCTCAAACCCGACGTACGCATCATGGTGTGAACCTGTTCAAGCAGAGTGTGACAGTTCTCTTCGTACAGGTGGCAGTGTGCAATGGGCAGTACCGTGGCCCATTGACCCCGTTGGTGAAATCCAATGCTGGGCTGTTCGTCGTGCCATACCAGTTTGCCATCTGGTGTGCGTTGCCTGTGCATGTGGGCATAGCCAAAAGACATCTCCAGTTTGTTGCGGTAATGAAACACCTGGGGGCTGGGTAAAATATTGCGCACGCATTGTCCCAATTGTTGCCGTAGCGGTTTGTTTGCTGGGGTCAGGTGCTGCAAGGTTTCACAGATGAGTTGTTGTTTGTGTTGCAACTGTTCGTTGTAAGGCAACTGTTGCCACACGCACCCACCGCAAGCACCAAAGTGGACGCAAGGCGCCTGGATTTGTTTAGGTGCTTTTTTATACACTTCCCGCACACGCGCGTGCAAGCAGTTGTCTTTGGCTCGCGTAATCACCGCCAGCACCTGCTGGCCCGGCAGGCTGCCTGGTACAAATACGGTTTTGCCTTGCAAATAGGCGATTCCTAGCCCACCAAAGGCCAGTTTTTCAATGTGCAGAGTATGTTCTTGCCCAGGACAGGGAGGTTTGGCGAGGTTTTTTTGCACCTGTTGCATGGCAGCAAGTGTACCATGGGGGGAATCTTTCAGTAGGTGTCAATGTTGTACTTAATGACAAAGAAAGAAGCGAAGATTCATGCGTGTACTTGCCAACATGTTGCTTTTGCCAGTTGCCCTGTGCAGCTTGGTGTGTTGCAGCAATCAAGGCAATGAGAATGGCTCAAGCAATGAGACCAGCGAGTTGCATCTATTTGAGTCGGTAGAAAGTCGATGTAAGCGCTACAAAAAAAGCTTTGATCCCGTGATGGATGACCTGCTCCGTACATATGGAACACCCTCTTTTGATGTAACGGGATGCTTGCTGGGCAAGAACACCAGTCCCTGTTGTAGAGATCGGAAGACATATCAAAACAGGTGTGAAAAGGATGTTGTTGGGCTAACCTTTGGTATTTCTACAGTAAAACGCATTAAAGAAACAGTCTGTACCCCTGCATTTTTGGAGCAGTACTGTAAATTGAGATCGGATCCACCAAAAGGTGATTTTCTTGATCATTTTGAGTCGGCCTGTCTCTTCTTTGGTGATAAAAAGACAGGTGTCGATCCAAAAACAGGGAAAGCAATCAAAGTAGAAGAGCTGGTATTGGAAAGGAAAATGAGTGTTGAACAGGAGTGTTCTTTGGCAAGGGGATATTTTGAAGACCGTCTGAATAAGGATAAAGTGAGTTTGGATAAAGTTTGTAATGTTTCTGACATAGAGTATGTTGATAGGTGTGAATATTCAACAGTAATAATCAGTCTTTTT
>JBCCES010000046.1:0-8576 GCA_039030115.1 Myxococcota bacterium | reverse complement strand
GGAAGTCAGTTGCTCCAGAAGAGCCTGGGCCAACCTGCAAAGGAGGCAAGGTTCCAAGGAGTGGTTGGTGACCGGGGTGAAGTCGTAACAAGGTAGCCGTAGGGGAACCTGTGGCTGGATCACCTCCTTTCTAACGAGTGCTGAGAGACAACTCCGGTTGTTTCTCCACAAGGAGATCAATGTTGTGTACTATGACACGGCTTGTTTGCCCGCAGAAGCAGCAAGCCTCTTTATCGCTGTCTGGTTGTCAAAGAGTCAATTTTTAAAGTTAGTTCTTGTTTTTCTCAGCACCCTTTTGTTCTGCTTGTTTTTACGCGCAAGTTCTTTTGGTGTTTAAAAAATCCCTGAGCCGTTATTTTCAGCAAAACAAAAAACTTACTTTAGTTTGGCTTCTTTAAATTCGACATGTTTACGTACTTTTGGGTCATATTTTTTAATGATCAGTTTATCAGGTGTGTTGTTTTTGTTTTTTTGGGTGACGTAAAAAAACCCTGTTTTTGCTGTTGAAACGACTTTAATCAACTCACGATTGCCTTTTTTAGCCATTGTTTGTTCTCTCCTGCGCCTTGCATGCTCATCGATGTGGTGGGCCCGGAAGGAATCGAACCTTCAACCACCGGATTAAGAGTCCATTGCTCTGCCAATTGAGCTACGAGCCCTCTTCTCTTCTACTCCTGCCTTTAAAATTACGCTGTTTTGGGCAGAGGTGTCAATTTTTTATACCGATGCACGGGGATCGAACGCTTTGCGTACCCCTTCGCCGACAAAATTAATCAAAACGAGAGTTCCCACCAGCACGCTAAAGGGGTACACGGCTAACCACCAGGCGAGGAGGAAGTTTTCGCGGCCCTGTTTGAGCAGTTCTCCGATGGATGCAGTCGGTGGTTGCACCCCCAAACCCATGTAGTCTAAAAAGGAGAGCGAGGCTACCGACAGGTTCATAATAAACGGAGCAAGTGTCACCATGGGTGCAATGGCATTGGGAATAATATGGCTCAGAAAGACTCGCATGGGCCCTGCTCCGAGCGACTCAGCTGCTAAGACGAATTCTTGGTTTTTTAATCGCAGGCACTCGGCACGCATGTAATAAGATGCGTTCATCCAAGAAAAGGAAGCCAAAACGGCAATGAGAACTATCATCGAAGGTTCAAAAATATTAACCACTAAAATAATCACAAACAGATAGGGTAAGCTAACCCACATTTCAACAAAGCGCTGGCCTAAGATATCTACCGCTCCTCCTAAAAAACCCTGGATCCCTCCAACAAATGTGCCAAGAAGCAGCGCAAAAAACAGCGTGACCAGTGCAAACGTCATGGAGATGCGAAATCCATACAGGAGCCTCACAAACACATCGCGGCCTCGGTCGTCTGTGCCAAGCCAATTGTCTGCATGGGGTGCTGCAGGGTAGCGTTGCAAGTGAGGATTGGATTCATTGTACCCCCACCAAACGGGAGGTGTAATGAACGTGGTGTTTCCTGTTAGCTCTTTGCGCAAGGTTTTGTAGTCGGGTTGGGTTTGTGCATTTTGGCCAAAATCTGCGCGTTTGTATGTTTGGAATACAGGAAAATACCACCGCTTGTTGTGAGAGATAAAAAGAGGTTTATCGTTTGCAATCAGTTCCGCTCCTAGGCTGATGATGTAGAGCGTGCTTAGGATCAATAAGGCGTAATAAGAACGCTTGACTCCTTTAAACCGCTCAATGCGCTTTCGCGTAATGGGATCAAGCATTGTCATTGATAGGTGATCCTTGGGTCAATCAAGACATACAGCAGGTCAGACAGAAAAACGCCTAGCACTGTGGCAACGCTTGCTGTCATAATAATGCCAAGCGCAAGCGGATAGTCACGAGCAAGAATGGATTCGTAATTGAGTAGCCCAATGCCATCGAGGCCAAATATCTGTTCGATGAGAATGGAACCACTCAAAAAAATGGAGGTAAACGAACTGAGTTCTGTTGCAATGGGAATCAGGGCGTTTCTTAACACATGCTTAAAATAGACTTTCTGTTCTGGCAGGCCTTTGCTTCTTGCTGTGCGTACGTAATCTTGCTTCACCTGCTCAAGAAAGGAGTTTTTCATCATCATGGTTGTGAGGGCAAAGTGGCTTAACACATAGCAGATGAGCGGGAGTGTGATGTGATGCAGGTAGTCTAAAATCTTTTCAAAAAAAGAGAGCTCTTCAAAATGTTCAGACACAAGACCTTGAAGAGGAAACCAAGAGACAAAAGATCCTCCGCACAAAAAAACAATGCACAGTGTTGCAAGGGCATACGAAGGAATAGAGTACATGACAAAGAGAGTGATCGATGTTGCCGCATCGAAGTGTGTTCCGTCTCGAATGGCCTTGAAAATGCCAAGGGGGATGCTAATGAGATAGACAAGAAAAAAGCTAAAAATACCAAACGTAAGGCTGACAGGAAGACGGCTCCTAATCATGTAAGAAACAGGTTCTTGGTATTCGTGCGATATTCCCAAATCGCCGCGCAAGATGTTGCCCATCCAGGTAAAATATCGTACGTGGGCAGGTTTATCGTAGCCGTACATTTTTTTTAAATTTTCCAATAGCTCCTCGGTGACCTCAATGGACATGTCACCTGCACCCGCGCTAAAACGCAGTTGACGAATATAGGCTTCAACAGGACCACCGGGGATGATTTGTGTCAAAATAAAGACAAGGAGTGAAATTCCCACGAGAGTAGGAATCATCAGCAAGAGTCTTCTGGCGATGTAAGAAGCAATCACATCACGTTTCCTGAAAATGTTATTGTTTTGCTCTCCAGTGGATGTAAAATGGCGATCGTCGATGCGTGCCGCCAAATTTCATGTAGGGCTTTTGAGTTGGATTCAGCCGATCTTTCCAAAACGCCACGCTGTGTTTTGCATCTGTCCAACGAAAAACGTAGGGCTGTTCGTCAATGATCAGCTTTTCAATTTCGTGGTACATCTTGATCCGTTTTGCCTCATCAAACTCGGTTGGCGCGAGATCGATGAGTTTGTTAATGCGGGAGTTGTTGAGTCCCGGTAAATTTGAGCTACCTTTTTTGTCTGCAGAACGTCCATGGAACAGTTGTTCGGGGGCTGGAACAGGGCTGCCTGTCCACCCAATGGCGAAACCTTCGTAGTTGAACTCATCCAATAGTTTCAAAGCAGCACTCCACTCGACTAAACGGGGGATAATTTCCACACCCGCCTTTTGGGCATCCTCCTTAAAAATGGTAAGCCACTGCCCATGGTCGTCGGTAGAAAAAATGATCTTGACACTCATGCGCTGCTTAACTATTTTGCCGTTTTCTTGCACATTTCGGTACAGGATTCCGTCGTCTTCTGTTTTGATAAAACCTGCTTTTTTTAGCAGTTCGCGCGCTTTTTTTGGATCAAAAGACACCGGTTTTGCCGGGTATGCGTACTTAGAGCCTTGCATAAAAGGGCCGGTGATTGGGCGCAGGTGGTTGTTAAAAACTTTTGAAATGATCAGTTCTCGATTCAGCAAGTATTGAAGAGCCTTGCGCACATTTTTGTCTTTTAAAATCCCCTGACGTTGGTTCAAAGCAATGCCAGACCAAGACGATGGGTTGTATTTTTCGGCTTCAAGTCGCATGACATTGGGGTCGGTGAACGGGTGCATATTTTTGTTATCCCAAAATCGGTAACTTCCCATGTCAAAGTAGTAAAAATCGAGCTCTTTGCGCTTGAATTTTTCGAAAGCCACTGTTTCATCATCGATGTTTCGAATCACAATCTCGTCGAAGTTTGCCCGTTCGCGTTGGTATTTGTGCTTGTTTGCCCAGTAGTGTTTGCGACGTTTCAAAACAAAGGTTTTTTGTAATTTGGATTCTTTGTAGTCATAAACATAGGGGCCGCCACCCCAAATGACCTTGCCAAAGTCTTTGTCGAAGTTGCAGCGGTTATACAAGTGTTTAGGTAAAATAGCCAATGAAGAGAATCGCGCTAAGTTGTCAAAGTGCAATCTTTTCACTTTCAGCTCAACCTGATGAGGCCCCAGGGCTTTGATGGTTTCAATGGGTCCTGTAAAACTTCTTGTAGGTTCGCAAAAGACACACCGTTTGGGGTCATACATGAGTTCATAGGTAAAAACCACATCTTGAGATGTAATGGGTTTTCCATCGGCCCATGTAGCGTCAGGGTCCAGGTCAAACGTGTAGGTTTTCTTGTCTTCGCTTACCTGCCAAGATGTGGCTAAAAACGGAATGTCTTCCAATGTATCTTGATGGGTATCTAGTAACGAAACAGATGTCAGCGACCATACCAGGGCAATGTAGGCATCACTGTGGGCTACTGCATTGAGATTTTTGGGCCATGCAGCGATACGAAATCGCAGAGTGCCCCCTTTAAAGTTTGGCTCGGGGAATTTCTGTCTCTCCTGTGCAGAGGGTTGCGCCATAATAGGCCCTTCATGGCGTATACGGCACTGTGTGGCGAGATCAGAATGATCCGTTTTTTGGGAAAATTGTGTAAAGGCAAAATAGAGCAGAGCAACACAAAAAAGGGCAAGAAGGGTCTTAAACTTGTTCATGATTTTTCTCTGTCTCGATCAATCTCCTCGGCCAGATGGCAACTAACCCAATGTTTTTTGGTTTTGCTTGCAATGTTTCGAAGTTGAGGAGTCTGTGTTGTGCAGATGTGTTGAGCGTAACGGCAGCGAGGGTGAAAAGCGCAACCCGATGGAGGATTCACCGCGGAGGGCACGTCACCCGGTAGCGTTTCATGTTTTACTGTTTGTGTGGGGTCTGGCTGGGGGATGGCTGACATCAATGCTTGGGTATAGGGATGCTTGGGGTTTTCGTAGATGTGTGATGCATCTGTTAGTTCGACAATTTTTCCTAAATACATCACAGCCACACGGTCACTCACATAGCGTACCACGCTCAAGTCGTGAGAAATAAACAGATAGGTGAGTTGCAGTGATTGCTTAAGCTCGCGCAGGAGGTTCAAGATTTGGGATTGGATCGAAACATCTAAAGCGGCAATGGGTTCGTCGGCGATGATTAGTTGCGGTTTTAAGGCGATGGCTCTGGCAATACCCACCCGTTGTCTCTGCCCACCGCTCAGTTCGTGGGGGTATTTTTTCAGGCAATCATTTCTTAATCCAACGACCTGCAACAGCTGGATCGCCTCGTTGCGTTGTTGTGATGTGTCATAGACCCGATGTAAACGAAACGGTTCACAAATAATGCGTTCAATGGTCATGCGTGGATTAAGCGAGCTAAAGGGATCTTGAAAGATCATCTGCATATGACGGCGGAGAGGTCTGAGAGCAGGCCGTGAAGCTGTTGTAATGTTTTGCCCTTGAAACACAATGGTGCCGCCAGTGGGGTTGTAAAGGCGTAAAATTGTTCTGCCTAGGGTTGATTTTCCGCATCCCGACTCGCCTACCACTCCTAAGGTTTCTCCTTTTTGCACAGTTAAACTGATGCCGTCAACTGCCTTGAGATGGGCAACGACATGTGAAAAGATTCCACCCCGAATGGGAAAGTGTGTCTTGAGGTTTTCGATTTTGAGGATCTCTGTGCTCATGTTTCTGCCTCAAAACAGGCAACTTTTTGTGTGGGATTCACATTTTCAAGTGTAGGGGTTTGTTGACGGCAGTGGTTTACCACTTTGGGGCAACGGTCTTGGTATGAGCAGCCTTGGGGAAGATTAAATAGAGAGGGGACAAGTCCTTTGATTGTATTGAGAGGTTTGCTGCGATCTTGTCTCAGGGTGACTTTGGATTGCAGCAACCCTTTTGTATAGGGGTGTTTTGGGCGCTTAAAAATATCCATCACGCCAGACGACTCGACAATTTTGCCTGCGTACATGACCATCACCTCGTGACACATTTGTGCAACAACTCCCAAGTCGTGTGTAATGAAAAGAATGGATGTGTGTAGCTGCTCTTGTAAACTGCGCATGAGATCTAAGATTTGATCCTGAATCGTCACATCAAGAGCTGTGGTGGGTTCATCCGCGATCAGCAAGTCAGGCTTGCAAGCCAGCGCCATGGCAATCATCACACGTTGACGCATGCCGCCACTGAGTTGATGGGGGTATTCATTGGCTCGGTGTTTTGCAGACGGAATGCCTACAGAGTCAAGAGCCTGTATAGATTTTTCCCAAGCTGTTTTGGTATCTACATTTTGGTGCTGCACAAATACTTCGCTGACCTGATTGCCAATGGTAAAAACCGGGTTTAACGCTGTCATGGGTTCTTGAAAAATCATCGATATGTTTTTGCCGCGAATCTGTTGCCACTGCTGTTGTGTGTAGTGCAATACATTTTGTTCGTTGTAGAGAATCTGCCCCGATTCGACTTTGCCTGGCTGAGGAACGAGCCCCATGAGAGATAGGGCAGTTACGCTTTTGCCGCATCCCGATTCGCCCACAAGTCCAACTGTTTTCCCTTTTGGAATGCTGAAGCTGACGTCATCGACAGCGTACATTTTGCGTTTTTCAACGGTAAAGCTCGTTTTGAGATTTTGAACTTGTACGAGCATGTTTCTATTTTATACCAATTCCATCAATGAAGTTTCCGTTTTTGGGGATTTCTTCTGTTCATGTTTTTTTTGTTCATCTGCGATAAGAGTCTGTCAGTGCTTTGTTTTGACGTTCATCTTCGTTCACAAAAAAAACATGAACAGAAGAAATCCTGTGTGTGTTTGACTCTTGGAGTTGATCACGTTTTTCTGCTTGGGGCATGGTCATGAATGTGTGTGTCGCAGCTGTTTGAAAAAGGTCTGCAGGAGTTGTGCACACTGTGTGGCAAGCACGCCTGAGTCTACCTGCAGTTGATGGTTGAGTTTGGGGTGTTGGCATAGTTGCATGACACTGCCGCAAGCTCCCGATTTGGGATCTGCAGCCGCAAACACCAGGCGCGATACACGGGAATTCACCAAAGCGCCTGCGCACATGGGGCAGGGTTCTAAGGTGACATAAAGGGTGCAATGCAGCAGTCGCCACTGTTGCAGGTGGTTGGCTGCTTGCTGCAGAGCAAATAGTTCGGCATGCCCGAGGGGGTTTTGTTGACTTTCTCGCCGGTTAAAACCCTCGCCAATGATACGGTTGTTGTGTGTAAGCACAGCACCCACGGGCACTTCGCCCTTTTCTTGTGCCTGCTTGGCCAGTTGCACAGCTTGTTGCATAAAAGCAATATCTTGATTTGCCACACTCATTCTGCAAAGGAAGTTCTCTTTTTGGGTTTATCAACAGATAATGATATATCCCACAATTGGTGCCATGAGCCATTCGTAGTTCTTGTGAGAAGCAGACGTAGAACGATAGAGTAGAAGAGACTGTGAAACACAGCTGTGGGAGAGTGTTACTTGGCCATGGCGGCAATGCGTTTGACTGACAAGCCTGTGGTTTGTGCGATGATCTTATGATCAACACCCGCTTTGAGCAAATTTTGCGCAATTTGCAAGCGTCCTTCCTCAAGACCTAAAACCTTACCTTCTTGTCTGCCTTCTTGTCTCGATGCTTCTGCCATTTTCATATACGTGAGCTTAGCTTCTTGACGACCCTGTTGTCTCAATGCTTCTGCCATTTTCATATACACCTCCTCCACCTGACCATGCAGCCTACCTTCTAATCCTATTGTATCATATTTTTCATTTGTCGATCCATGCGCCAAAGCATAGTTGAGTAGTGCATTCAGCATAACCGCTCCGTTGTGTCGGTGCAAAACCTCTTGTAACAGGGGCTCCAGTTGCCCTAAAACCTGTTCAAGATCAGGCTTGCGAATGTGCTTCATCAGTAGTTCCACGGCATCCAATTCCGGAGCTTCACTGTGGGTAACTTCCTGCGCATCTTGCACATGAAACACCTGGGGCGCCTCCACAAACGCCTCTTTGACTATAGGCCTGACTTCTGGGTGTAAGCCCGCAAACAGGTCCACATTGGCCTTGTAACGGTCAGGTCCAGTACAAAACAGCAGGCACCACACCAATGGGGGCACCGGTTCGCCTTGTATACTGCATAGGTCGAATTCTACAATGCGCAAATTGGCTTGCATCAGCCGCACAAGCACCTCTTTTCGCGGAGAGGTTTCTTGTTCCACAAGCAGATAAAAGCGCCCCGGACCCTTATAAAAGGGAGCGCTCAAGATGCAATCGGGAACAACCAGTTTGTGCGCTTGAGCCAACTGCTCCGACACCTGCCTGAGGGCATCGAGGTTCACAATTTTCTGGATGTGTTTGGGAACGTGGCGACGTGCAAAAGCCTGTTGAAAAGAGGGGAACCGCATCATGTATTTGAATAACTTGTCGTGAGACATATGGGTGAGCATTTTGATGTTCCTATTGTTGATATGGCAGGCATGATAGCCTGCTACAGCCTTGCGGGCAACCAGCGCAAAAGAGAAAAGAGCAGGTTGCGTTACTGTAGATGTAGAATACAGTTGGGTTAAGGGGTAGTAAGCAATGTCTCAGTGGTCGCTAGAACGGGTGCAAAAGGCTGTTGAGCAGATCGTTTCGGGTCAACCTCTTCAACAAGAAGAGGGCAAGAGCGTGTTAGAGCTTGCCCGCGACAGGGCGATTCCTTTGTTGTTGCAAACATTAAAGACGACGCGCAAAGGGCGTG
>JBCCES010000045.1:0-8745 GCA_039030115.1 Myxococcota bacterium | reverse complement strand
TTTCGTTTTTGGGATTGAATTGCTTCACCAATTTGGCCCGCGATCTATTTGTTGTATATATAAAAGCTGAAAAAAAGAGGTTTTATTTATATGCCAATAAAGAATTTTTTATCTGTTGCTTGCAGATTCTACCTACTTGTTTCCCTTACTCTTTTTTCTGCCTGTGGTCAGGAGGAGGATCTAGTTGAGTCCGTTGATTTGGAGCCCTTGGATGTGAATCCGCTGTTTTCAGATCAAGAGGAGAGCGCAATTCACATCGATGGGAAGCAGACAGAAGAAATTGATAAAAATTACAAGGATTCCCCTAAAAAAAATAGTCTTTCTATTGTTTATTTGCGTTAGCAGAAATTGCGATTAATTTTACTGTAAAAATGTGAGATATTTTGCCGTTTCTTGTTTATAGAGAAACATGTTTCCAGTTTCCACGATAAAAGGCCCAGGCGGTAGCGCAAAACAGTCCAAACACATAAAGCGTCGCCGCCAACCAGCAGCCAAAAAGGCCCATATTGAGCGTAAGTGCTAAAATCCATGCTAAGGGCACTAAACACCCAAAATGTAAAGCGAACTCTACAACCATGACAAAACGCGCTTTCCCTGCTCCATACAGTGCTTGTACAAGAACCAAAGCAACTGCTCCAAAGGGTGCCATGATGGCAGCTGCTAAGCGCAATGAGGGCAGGGCCTGTTCGATAACTGCCTGTTTTAATGCATGTTGCCCTGAGTCGGAATGTAGGAACATTTGCAGGGCCCAGCGAGGAAACAAAAACACGGTGCCGCCGAATACAATGGCTGCATAAAAAGCCAACAAAGCACTTTGACGGCCATAGCGAGAGGCCAAAGAGAGTTTGCCTGCTCCCATAGATTGAGAGACTAGGGTAGCGGTTGCTGAACCAAAAGCTAAGCAGCCAATGAAGATGACCATTATAATATGGGCGATGACGCTGGCAGCAGAGCTATTGATATCAGGTGTTTGTTGTACAACATCTACCCGTCCGGCAATAGCATTAAACATGCCGAACCCTGTCATAATCACCATTGTTGCCAGTCCTGACCAAAACGATAGTCGAGACACTTTAAGAGCTTGTTGTTTAGATAGATTGGCTAGGCGATAAATGCGAAATTGTTGACGATCTTTTTTTCGCACAGACCAAAAGAACATGCATAGACAGCCCACGTAGCTTGAAATGAGAGATCCCCAGGCTGCGCCGTCTACGTGCATGGGTGGTATACAGGTGTCGCCAACGCAGCGACCGAAAATCAATACCCAGTCTAGAAAAAAGTTAAGCAAGCTCGTCATAATCGCTACTGTCATATGCACGCGCATACATCCGATGCCATCGTAAAACCCTCGGTAAGAGGATGTTAGGGCCATGCTAGGCAGAGCGAGTAGGCGGATGGTGCTGTAAGAATAGGCAAGTTCTTTGACAGCGGTGCTGGGCACCATCCATTGGATGAGTGTTGGTAAGGCCTGCAAAGCTACAATAATCAATACGGCAGAAGCTGCGAGAGAGACTGTTAGAGAATTTGTTAATACGCTTCCAGCTGCTTGTAATCGATGTTCACTAAAACGTCTCGCTGCAATCGTTTGTGTGCCAACGGCAATGGCCGACAAGGCCCCTCCAAATCCCCATAACAAAACCACTGCTGATAATACGGCAGCTGTACCAGGAACAGCCAATTGCTCAGGTAATCGACCAATCATAACCAGGTCCACGGTGTTAATGGCTGTTTGCGTGACCATGCCCACAATGGCTGGTATTCCTAGGGAGACAATGCGTTTTGCCAAAATGGGCTCCACATGCCACCAAGCATGCCTGTTTGTACCTGGATCTTGGATGTAGGGGTTGGACATAGACCTATCAAAAGGAGGATTATAGTTTGTTTGGCGGCTCAAGATGCATCAATTGTACCAATGAATAGAGCTTGAGAGCAATTAAAGCAATGACGGCCCCTGTAGCCCAAGCGATAGATGGGGCAACCAATAGCAGCAAGGTCACGAATCCTGTATTGATCGCTTTGGCAGGAGTAGACCAATTGAGACGCCATAGTTGAGGACTCACCTGGTAAAAATAGTTTGGCGACAGCAGTGGCCATCGCATGAATTGATTTGATAAAAAGTGATCTAAGAGCAGAAACTCAAACAAAAACAGGGTGACAGGTAAAATGGCGTGTGGGTGAAATTTCAGGTAGTTGAAGTAAAAAAACGCTACAAGGAGCCGGTCTGCTAAAATATCAAACTGTGCGCCTAAACGGGTTTCTTGGTTGAGTTTACGTGCCAGCCAACCATCAAGTATGTCTAAAGACCAATAGATTGCTAAGCCAACAAAGTTGAGGGTTTGACTCTGTTTTTCCCAGGCAATCGCCATCACGAGTAGGCCGATAACCGTTCGAATGAGGGTCACCAAATTAGCCCACGTACACCACATGTTTACAGGTTGGTTTGCCGTGTGTGTAGGTGAAATTTGGTCGATATTGTTCATAGATGCCTATACTGTAGCATTTGGTTAGCGTCGGGGGAATTTTAAGGATGCGTATTGTTGTTGGTGTCAATGGCGCAAAACCTTGTTATGCTGATATAAATGTTTGCAACAAGTGGCGGGATTTTGTTTGATTGTTTGTGTGTTGTATAAAAAGGAGAGGCATGAAATCGTAAAAGTGCTTTCTTTGTTTTATTGAGGGAACAAAGCAATGTGTGGAGAAAAACTGTGGGTCAGTCGTTAAGAACTCTTTTGGGGTGGGCAGCTTTTGTATTTTTTCTGTTTTTTATGTGGAGTGCGTTTGGTGAAATTCGTACGCGCAACGACAGGGTTCTGTTTTCCCAAGTGATGGCTGCCTTGGAAGAGGGCCGTATTAAGCAGATGGATGTAACAGGTCAAACTCTCACGGGCGAGTTTACAAGCGGGGTCAAATTTCAATCTACGGGTGTTTTGACAGATTCTGTTTTGGAGTCCTTGCATCGAGCTAATCGGCACTTTGGGACGCAATATGCTGTTCGTAAGGAGCGAAGCGGAATGTTTTGGCTCTTTCTTTTGCAGTGGATGCCCATGTTGCTCATTTTAGGTCTGTTTCTGTTTTTTATGCGCCAGCTGCAAGCAGGCAGCGGCAAAATTATGTCTTTTGGCAAGAGCCGGGCTCGTCGTATGACAGAAAAGCAAAGCAGCATCACGTTTGCCGATGTGGCAGGAGCCGGTGAGTCTAAGCGAGAACTGCAGGAGGTTGTTGCTTTTTTACAAAACTCAAAGCAGTACACCCGTTTGGGGGGGCGTATTCCCAAGGGTGTTTTGCTCATTGGTGCCCCGGGTACAGGAAAAACGTTGCTGGCTAAGGCGGTTGCGGGGGAAGCAAAGGTTCCTTTCTTTAGCATTGCAGGTTCGGAATTTATGGAAGTGTTCGTCGGTATTGGTCCAAGTCGTGTGCGGGATCTATTTGAACAGGGTAAACGCAGCGCACCCTGTTTAATTTTTATTGATGAAATCGATGCCGTAGGCCGTAATCGAAGCATGGGTTTGGGCAGTGGACATCAGGAGCAAGAGCAAACACTTAACCAATTGTTGGTGGAGATGGATGGATTTGAAGCCAATACGGGTGTGGTGGTGGTTGCAGCAACGAACCGGCCCGAGATGTTGGATCCTGCCATTTTGCGCCCGGGGCGTTTTGATCGACATGTGATTGTGGGTAAGCCAGATTTGTCTGGTCGAGAAGCCATTTTGCAGGTGCATACGCGGCGTATTAAGTTAGCCGACGACGTCGATCTGGGCGTGGTGGGTCGAGCCACCCCAGGCATGACCGGAGCTGATTTGGAGAATCTGGTCAATGAAGCCGCTTTGTTGGCTGCTCACCGTGGCAAAGAGGCTGTAGGCATGAAAGAGTTTGAATCTGCAGGTGATAAAATTCTCATGGGCGCTGAACGTGCATCGGTGGTGATGTCTCGAAAAGAGTTGGAAGCTACTGCTTATCATGAGGCGGGTCATGCTTTGGTGTCGTGCTTATTAAAAGGGAAACAAGGTGAGCCTGATCCTGTGCATAAGGTCACCATCATTCCTCGGGGGGCTGCATTGGGATTGACCATGCAATTGCCCCTGGAAGATAGGCACTCCATCAATGAGGCTTTTGCTTACAATCAAATTGCTGTGTTGATGGGGGGACGCATTGGCGAAGAAATTGCCCTAGGACAATCAAGCAGTGGTGCCGCAAATGATTTTGAAAAAGCCACAGAATTGGCAGGTAAAATGGTACGTGAATGGGGAATGTCAAAAGAGGTTGGTTTGGCATTTCATAAAACAGAACAGTCCAACAACTTGCTCGGTTTTGCTTCACGTTCTCCATCTCAATGCTCTGAAACCATGGCGAACAAGATTGATATGGAAATTTCTCGCATTTTGTCACAGCAGTACCAACGAGCAAAAGCTCTATTGCAAAAAAACGTAGAAGTTTTGAGAAAAACAGCGCAAGCCTTGCTTGAATATGAAACCATTTCGGGTGAGGAGCTCCACACTCTTATTGCAGGAGGTCACATTGCTCGAGAAAAACCTGTCTCTCGTTTCAAAACCCCCAAACAATGGATGAAAGAACAGGGACAAGACAGAAAAAATCAAGAGGAGCAGGATCAAGCTGCCCAGCAGCAAGTTGTTGCATCTCAAGCACCATCTCCTCAAAAGTCTTCTGAGCCTGAAAACCCTTCTGCACCTCAAAAAGAGCAACACGCATCCACCGTCGACAAGGCCACAGGCCGTGAGTCCAGCTAAGGGGGCTAGCCCCCCCCTGCCTAAGTTGGTGTTGGTAGGGCGAATTGGTGTTGGTAAAAGTAGTCTGTTTGCTCGGTTAAAAGGGGAGTCGCCCAGAAGGCGCCAAAAACTTGCCTTTATCCAAAGCACTCGGGATTGGGTTCAATCTGTGTTGCCGTTGGCACAGGGCCATGTCCATTTGGTAGACACAGCAAGGGCGGTCTCGGGCCAGCACGATGATGCTATTCAGGTGCGTGCTTGGCAGCAAACACAAAAGGTCATCCAGCAGGCTTGGGGAATCATTTTAATAACTGATGCAACAGCAGGACTGTTGCCTCAAGACAAAGAATTAGCCCAACAGCTTCGGGCTACCGGTAAGCTTCTAATTGTTGTTGCCAACAAGGCGGATAGCACTGCATTGCAGCAACAAGCTTTGTGTGGATTTTCCCAGCTGGGGTTGCCTGTATATCCTGTCTCAACACACCAGGGTTTGGGTTTGAAGGAGTTGCTGGCTTGGCTTCAAAAGCAGTTTTCTTCTTCGCAAGCAACGGCTTCAGAAAACCCAATTTCTGATGCGACACCACAAGATGCAAAACCCTGTTTTGTTGTGCTGGGAAAACCCAATGCGGGCAAATCCACGTTTCTCAATACGGTTTTGGGGCAAGAACGTTACTTGACAAGTGCAACGGCTGGCACGACGGCACAGGCTGTTCCTGCACTTTGGCAAGATCAAGAGGGTGCATTGTATCAATTAGTAGACACAGCTGGATTACGTCGCCGAAGCCATGTTGAACCGGGTTGGGAAAAAGCGGCTGTCTCCAGTGCAACGGCAGCATTGCGTCATGCTCAAGTGGCTTTGTTACTGATAGATGCTTGCGCAGGTGTGACACAACAAGATGTCAAGATTGCCTCTCTGATCCATCGGCAGCGGCGGGGATTGGTGTTGGTAGCCAGCAAATGGGATGCAGCTTGTCAGCAAGGATTGACAGAATCTGGTTTTTTGCAACATGTCCATAGACAACTGCCTTTTGTCTCCTATGCTCCTTTGCAGTTTGTATCGGCTTGGGATCGCAGCAGCGTACTGCGTGTTTTGCAAGTGGCTAAAGAGGTACATACATCCTATCACCAGCGTCTCGGTACGGCTGCTGTCAATCGTTGCTTGCAAAAAGCTACCCAGCAACATCGTCCTGCTCGCACAAAAAACAGATTGTGGAAACTGTACTTTGGTTGTCAAGATGCAAAAGCTCCTCCTCTATTTTACATTGTGTGTAATCGCCCCAAAGAGGTTGAACCTTCTTACGAGCGCTATTTGATGCGTTGTATACGGGCGGAATTTGGCTTTGAGGGAGTTCCCTTGCGGCTCATTTTTCGTGCTAGGGAACGCACAGATATGCAAACATCAGGAGATTCTACATGAGTGCTGTGATGTCCTCAGTGGATTTTTCCTATTTGCAGCCGCTCCAAAGGCTCATTGGCCACCAATTTGCAAATCCTCAGTTGTTGCAGCAGGCTCTGACACACCGCAGTTGGAGCAAAACATCGCAGCAGCAGTTGCAGAATCATCACAACGAAGTATTGGAATTCTTGGGTGACGCAGTCCTGTCTTTAGTCGTTGCCAATTATCTTTACAGATGTTATCCCCATGCAAAAGAGGGTATGTTGAGCCGCTTGCGCTCTAGCTTTGTGTGTCAGACCAATTTGTTTGAAGCGGCAAAGAAGCTGGAATTGCATAGATGGATTCGGGCTTCTCAAGCTGTTTGCGCAAGTGGTGCTTTGCATCAGCCCTCAACACTTTCCGATACGCTGGAGGCTATTGTGGCGGCTGTCTATCTAGATTCCGGTTTGTCTGCGGCACAACAGGTGATTCATCGTGTGTTAGACATGCAGCAAAACGCAGTCAGCTCACTGTTCTACAAAGATCCCAAAACCCAATTGCAAGAAAAATTACAAAAGAGATTGGGCAAACCGCCTGAGTATCGCGTCGTTGATTTTCAAGGGCCGCAACATGCCCCCTATTTTACTGTGGAGGTGCTTGTAGAAAACAAAGCTTTGGCACAAGGGCAGGGTAGCAATAAACAGAAGGCACAGCAGCAGGCGGCCAGTCGTGCGTTAGAGAAGTTGAAAGCCAGTCGATAAAATGGCGGCCGTTCATACATTGCAAGTTCCTGTTCATTGCCAAGGCATGCGATTGGATCTGTTTATCTGCAAAGCGATGTCTCAGCTGTCACGTGCGTGTGTGCAAAACTTAATTGACGACAACCATGTGGCCATTGGTACAGGAAAACCACGTGCCTCTTATCGATTGAAAGGGGGCGAAGAGATTGTGGTGACCATTCCTTCTAGGCCATCCACACAGTTGCAGCCACAAGATATTTCTTTAGATATATTATATGAAGACCGTTGGATGGTTGTTATTGCTAAGCCGGCTGGTTTGGTGGTACACCCGGGAGCGGGCCAGCCCCAAGGCACTTTAGTCAATGCCTTGCTGCATCGTTACCCCGACCTGCCATTAAAACACACAGGCAGACCCGGCTTGGTGCATCGTTTAGACAAAGAGACCTCCGGTGTGATGGTGTGTGCACGTACGTACCAGGTGCATCAGCGTTTGAGTGAGCTGTTTCGTACACGCCAGGTACATAAGTTGTATCGCGTCTTTTGCATTGGTCACCCGCCTGCTCAGTTCACCTGCCGCACAGGGCATGCCCGGCACCGGGTTCATCGCAAGCGTTTTACCACAAAATTGCCACCACCCACGCTAGAAGGAGGCAGTGTCAGGTTAGCTGTATCTGTGTTTCAACGCTTACAACAAGGCGGTGGAGTCAGCGAATTGTCCGTGCAGTTGTGCACAGGACGCACCCATCAGATTCGAGCCCATTTGGCTGATCTCGGCTATCCTGTGTTGCAAGATGCTCTTTATGGAGGACGTAAAGCGATTTTGCGATTGCCATCAGGTCCCGTCCAAGAGGCTGTTTCTCAGTTGCAACGGCATGCCTTGCATGCTTATGAACTTGGGTTTGTACATCCCGTGACACAACAACAGTGTCTGTTTCGGGCCGAATTACTACCTGATTTACAAGCGATTCATGACAGCTTTGCGTTGGTACCGGCATCTGAAAAAGAGATGAGTAAGCTGTAAAGCGTAACGTTACTATACGCCACAACCTCGTGTTGAATACAAGTCAACTGTGAAGATACGTAAAAGAGGCGTTTCATTCGCTGGCTGATTGTTGATGAGGTTGATCCCTTACTCAGTGAGAGAACTAGAAGGAGAGGAGATCTATCTGTTTCTTAAAGAATAAACAAACTCCCCCATTTCCTCGTGATCTTCAGTTGAATTTATTTGAAGCAGTTTGATGTTTGCCATTTCGCATATCTTTTTCTTTAGGTTTTTTTTTGTATTATGTAGTCCATCTATCATATTGCTTTTCCCACTATATTCAACAATCAGAACAGGTTTGCAGTTTTCATCTGTGCATACGAAGTTAAAAAGTGTGTCAAAAAAGAGTTTTTGCTCATGGGAGGTTAACTGTTTAAGAATTTGCTCTTTATTGAGAAACGTTAGAGGGGATTGTTCGCGAAACACGCATTGATATGGAAAGGACTCGCACAAAATTTTGTAGAGCGTGCGAACGGAACACGAGTCTATGATAGACTTACTGGGTTTTAGAAAATGATAACTTATTTTTCTTTTTGGTAAATCCACGTTTAGCCGTTTGATTTCTGCGGAAAAGCAGTTGTAATAATCTCCCCATTCTAAAATCGTTCCAATAACGTATCCCGCTTCTATTAGGAATCCCAGGTGGCTGGATGTTTGGTCTACGCTTTGTTCTGCATCAAAGCTCAGTTGTTCTACATCGCAGATTTTGTTTTTAATAAATCTATCTGGGTGATCTTTTATTAAGTATAGAAGCTTGATTCTTTCCTCATTGAGTTGATCAACATTTTCACGTCTATTTTCCGCTATCTGGACTCGCCGTCGGTAAGACTCGATTTGCCTCTCACATTCAGGGATGTAGCATGC
>JBCCES010000044.1:0-9003 GCA_039030115.1 Myxococcota bacterium | reverse complement strand
GCAAGAGAGTGTGTTGACGTTTGCGACAAAGAAAATGGGCTTTTCATTCGAATACTTGTACTTGACGAAACGCACTCTCTTTTCTACTAACTGTTTTAATTTGTGCCTACAACTTTCGGGATCATGGGTCTCTTCATGCAGTTGACCAACAGACAGCTCCAGAACCCTGATCTTTCCCAATCCTGTAGAGGCTTCTTCCTCATTGATGGCATACAGCATGGCTTGCACATGCAAACGAGCGTCCGTTTCGGTAGGGCCCACAAAGAGAGAAAACCCTTCGCTAACATGTTGAAAAGCTTCCATCATCTCTCCAATTTGGAGGTGTGTGTGGTTGGTTTTCCATTGTTCAAGAATTTGAGATATGTAAGAGGGTAAGCCGTTGTTTTTTGCTTGTTGGGAGAGATCTTGTATGTAAGGTGTTTCGTGTGTGAAGGTGCAGCCCACAACAAACCACCATGCGATGATGACAGAACAGAACCATTTTTTTCCATGGAACTGTTTTTGGTGTTCGTTTGACATGTTACCTCTTGTTTTCATTTCGCTAGTTGCTTGGTTCAATCAAGTCGTTGAGAAGGCCTCCCGCGAGAACGACGAGTAATCTTCGAGCTCCTTGCATAAGAGTCGTGAAAACGGTTGAATTATCGAAGGGCAAAGCCGCTGACATCATATCCAATTCTCGCGGTAATGTTTGGGTAAGAAGCGTTCTTGTTTCTCCGTCCTTGGCGTAACCAGAAGAGGAGATTTCGATAGCTTCAAGCAGCTTAGTAGAAGCTTCTACAACGAATTGAATGGCGTCAATAAAGTTCACGTTTGTTTCTTCTACTTCAATATCTACGCCGCCTATTCTAAACCCTGAGTCCGTTTTATTGACGTCCTCTTCTGCACTATCAATGAATCGATTAATATTTTGGTTCGATCTGTGTGTTTTTCCTGTCAGGTTTTTTTTGTTTACAACATGGGCATGAAACTGCGCAAGGTTTTCGTAGGATTTCAGACGCCACACTTCTCTTTCTTTCAAATGGGGGAGAAATTTAGCGAAAAGTTTCCATTCTTTCGCCATAACAATGGCGTATCTTTTTTCTCCTTCGTTGGAAGAAAACAGTGATTCGCCTTGGTCTTGTAGTAGGTTGGCTAACAGCTGGCTTAAGCTGGTGACCAACGCCACGTTCGTATTATCCCAGCCATTGACAAGCTGTGCGAACAAGTCGATTGCGTCGATAAAACGGCTGTCTTGGTGAATAGGAGCATCGGGATTCATCAGAACAGACAGTGCATTCATGAGACTTGCTCGTAAAGCGGGGTTTTCTTGAGAGGGAGTGTGATCGAGTTTGTCCACAAGCGTTGTGGAGATGGAAAACAGGCTCAAAAAGGTTTTCCCTCCTGCATCGCCAGACAACTGCCCACTGATGACCTGTTCTAGTAACACATATGCAGATCGAATCACAGACGTGTTTAAGCGATGGGGAGGCCACTGTGACAAAATAGGCCCTATGGTTTGCAACGTGTCTATCGAGACCACATTAGTAGACTGGGCTTGAAACCACAGTTTATCCATGTCTGCTAGACCCGCTAAGTCCAGACCCGTGAAATCAAAGCCATTGTCAACTGCTCGGTATAGACGTCTGTAATAGGACAGAAAATCAAATAGTTTTTCTGATTGTTGCAGAACCGAAATATTTTGGGTCATTCCCAGCAAACCCTGTAAGCGATGATGAGATGTTTTAGCCTTAATAGGCTCGTTTCCTACGGTCCATTGTGCATAGTCACCCGCTAGTTCTGCAAATTGTTTCATGGCAACAAGAGAGAGTTGCCACGTGTCTAAATTTTGGATGACAGAATGGAGGATTTGTAAACGTCTTTGTAAAGAGTCATTGCTTTGTTGGTGAGGACTTAAACGGGCAATGGAGGTGAACACACGTCCCAATTGCTGAACGGCTAGCAGGGCATTATCTTGGGAAGTAGAAGAGGTTGACCAGCGCCATAAAGCGCGAATTTGATGTTGTAACTCTTCTGCTAAAGCTTGTACTGTGCTTGCGCCCTCTATAAAGGGGTGTGTCATGCTGGCGCCGTTGAAAGCCCATCCTGAATTTTGAGAGAGTAAAACGTAAGCCTGTAAAAGTGGCCCTCCAGGCCCATTGGCCAACATGTTGAGTTGACCTTGCATGTCCCGTAGCGTGACATCGAAGTCCTTGATGGCAAAAGAGTAGGCTCTGTGTTGTTTTTGAACCATTTTTACAGCATCGCTTACATTGAATACAGCCATACCAAACAGGGTGCTTTGCACGCTCGACGAGATGGCTACAAAAGACTTTAAGTTTTCGTGAAGATTTTGTATGCGTGCATTGAGGTCTTTGACGAATTGCGCATCACGGGCACGGCTGGCATCCAACCCTGCCATTTCCCATGCTAGACTGGCAGCTTTGTTTGCTAAATCGGCAGCCAGTTGGTCCAATTGTTGGTATTGATTTGGTAACATAGGAAGTGGACATCGAGGGAGTGATGTGTCGGGATTTTCTTGTAATTGCTGTAAAATTGCCTCGGGGTGCTGAACTAAAAAGGAGGTGGAGAGTGCCTCTCTTGAAAAGCGAGGGTCTTTTGCAGTGAACCAACGTAAAGCCCAGTCTTTGTCGTTAAGAGCACCTGATAAGTTTTGTTGTGCTTTGGGGAGTTGCATGAGTGCTTCAATGCCTAGTTGTACTGCCCCTGACACAAAAAAGCATGACATTCCCACAGTGCTTAGAACATTGGGTGTAGATTTGGAAATAGCCACGCCCCACTCTTGTTCGATTCCTTTGGTAGTCTCCTGTAAATAGGTAGGAACTTGTTGCGTGGTAAAGGGAGAGGTCCACACCACTTTGATGTGCTGAGCCAATGGAGTTTTGGCAAAATGTTGATACTGTGTCATATCCATTGTGAGTAGCAAAGGGTGAGAT
Source organism: Myxococcota bacterium (assembly GCA_039030115.1). GTDB lineage: Bacteria > Myxococcota > UBA727 > UBA727 > JABDBI01 > JBCCEX01. Next base: position 6,070 of record JBCCES010000044.1, on the reverse strand, counting down.
TGGGACATGTCTAATAGAACGTCGGTGGCTTGTGCGTATTCGACAGAGCCTCTATAGCCCGAGGCAGGCATTTGTGCGGTGGTGTAAGCAAATTCGTCTAGGTTGCGTATCATAAAAACCGAGCGGTTACCCTTTGCCGAATTTTGCCTTGCAATGTATGACCTTGCAGCCATAATGCCCCGCAAGCGTTGAAGGTATTGGTCTTTGTCCAAGCCGTTTTGTCGAGCGAACTGCTTTATAAAAATAGGATGCAGTTGCCATAGTTGTATCTCTTGATCCAGCGCAGCCACGATGTGTGCCCTTGAAAGGGTTTCAGGGCCGACAAAAGCAATAGACTCTCCTTGAGATAGCAGTTGTAAAGCACGTTGCACTGCAATACTGGTGATATGATCAACGGCAGCCTTTCGAGCATAAAATCGCAGAGGCCCTCTATTGACCTGCTCACTGACATCTGTAACGTATGTGGGATCTTGCAGGTGAGAAGTAGGTTGAATAGAACCTGTACATCCGGCACACACCCACAATAGCGCTGTGTACCTTGACCATTTCATGCTCTTACCAAAATATGATTACCACGCAGCACTAATACCGACTAAAGCAGTTGGCAAAAGACCTCCCGAGGCGATTCCTTGTTTGACAGAAGCTCCAGGGATATCGATGGGCCTTCCTAAACCTGCTTCAGCAAACCAAGAAGCACCTGTGTTGTAAATGGTTCGCCAGCCAAACCCACCCCAAGGTCTAAGCGAAGCAGCTCTTTCATCGCCTTTCAGAGAGGTTCGGTAAAGTGTCATACCTGCTTGCAGCATGACCTTAAGGAAAATGCTGCTCTTCATTGTCCATTCAGAAAGACGAAATTCAAAGGCTGGCCCTGCGGAAAATGCTAAGACCTCCGGTACCCCTCGGGTAAACGTTTTTCGTAATTGGTAACCGAAAGAGATGTCGGAGTAGTCCACGGTGACAACACCTAGCATGGTGACATAAGGTGCTAGTTTACCTCCAAAGGCAAGCATAGAGCGGCCACTCATTAAAAAGTCAATGCCTAGATCCATACGAAATCGGTGACGACGTGCGTTTGTGTCTCTGGGCTTGTTATCCAAGTCCACGATGAGCTGAACAGCATCGGGAGCCAGTTCCACACTTTCCACAAGACGAGGTGGCAGTTGGTGGGTTTTTACCCTCACAGGAGGAGGGGCAGACTCGTTTTGTTGTTTGTCTGAAGAAGCACCTTCACTTTGACGGGCTTGCTGCGGATTTTCACTTTTTTCACTCTGGGGTTGTTCTTGTGTCGTGACCGACGCTTCCCCTTCGGGGGATTCTTGCTGAGCATAACAAAACCCACTCGCCAACAACCCCGCACATAACCATTTGCTCCACGGATGTACCATCAACCCTCTCATAGCCTTTTGTGTCCCACATAATCATGCTTGAGATAATCCATGTTTGTCAATTCCTTGCATATGTCATACGGTTTGCAACAGTTCTTGTTGTTGTTGCAGCTGGTACAACTTAGAGTAGGTGCCACCGCATTTAAGTAATTCTTTGTGTCTGCCTTGTTGTATCAGATACCCTTCGTGAAAAACCAAGATCCGATCACAACGTGAGATTGTATTGAGTCGATGAGCCACAATAAAGCAAGTGCGTTGTGTTAACAGTTTTTCTGTCGCGATTTGTAAGTGTTTTTCTGTGTAAGGGTCTACGTTAGCAGTTGCCTCGTCTAAAATGAGGATTTCAGAGTTGGCAATAAGTGCTCGACACAAAGCCAATAGTTGGCGTTCCCCCATGGAAAAATTTTCTCCTTGTGCATTGATGTGAGCATCAAGACCACCCAAACGTTCGATCAATCCTTGTATTTGGCACTGCTGTATGGCTCGCCAAACTTGTTGAGAAGTGACTGTGGGGCAGCCGTAACACAGATTGTCTCGTACGGTTGCTGACATGATCGAAACTTCTTGCGGAACAATGTTGAAGAGGTGGCGTAAGCTTGGTAGAGAAAATTGGCGAATATCGATCCCATCTAAGCAAATTTTCCCATCTGTCACATCATATAAACGGTACAGCAGTTTTGTAATGGTTGTTTTGCCGGCACCGGTTTGCCCCACGAGGGCGATGCTTTCGCCTTTATTGACGGAAAAAGAGACGTTATTCAGAACTCGAACATTTTCTTCTCCATAAGAAAAGCAGACATTTTCAAATGATAGTTTTTGTGTAAATTTAATGGCGGGAGCAGCTCGTTTGGGGGACTCCTCTTCTTTTAGATGCAAAAATTGCAAAATGCGCCTTGTGCACACCAAAGCGCTTTGAAAAACAGTGTAGCGGTTGGACAGTTCACGTAGCGGTTGAAAGAATCGCCCGAGTGCTTCTATAAAAGCGATCAAGATGCCCATTTTTAAGGCCCCTAGTTGTTTTTGGCCGTAGGCGAACCACAGCACAGATGCGGTGGTTACAAAGCTCATGGCATCGACAAATGAGTAGACAGCTGCATCGAGCAAAACAGCTCGACGATAGGCATGCATGTGTGCATTGTTGTGATGCTGGAAGTCAAGACAGCTCTTTTGGGTTTGACCAAACAGCTGTGTTGTGAATGTTCCTGCTAAACATTCTTGCATAGTTCCGCTTAACTGAGCCAGAGTGGATCGCACCCGATGGTAGGCTGTTTGGGTCCATGTGCGAAAGAGCCACATTCCCAACGCCAGAGCAGGCATCCATACCAAAACAGACCATGACAGGTGAATATCCACCAAGAGCAGCATGATAAGAGTGCTGCCTACAAACAGTGCATCCGACACAATGGCCACGGCCCCGGTCGAAAAAACTTCACCCAGGGCCTGCGTGTCGTTGGTGATGCGAGCCAGTGTTTTTCCGAGGGGCGTATGGGAAAAAAATGCCATGGGCAGACGCTGTGCCTTGGCAAACAGTTGGTGGCGTAGATCCCGTAAAATGCGTTGTCCAGCCAGCTGAACGAGTTGGAGCTGCAGAATTTCAACAAGAGCACAGCAGACAACAACTCCCAAATAGACACCTGCCCATTGGGCAACCACGCCAACATCATGTTGTTGCATGCCCTGATCCACTGCGGCGCCAATCACCAGCGGTTGCGCAAGGGCGAGCAGTGTAACAGGGATGTACAAAATCATGCCCCCAAATAGCACAGTGCGGTGGTTAGACAGAACGCGCTGGGCCAGTTGGCGCAGTAATTGAGAGTCACCCATGTGTTTAAACTACCTCACACAGACTTTGTCAGGTACCCTTGATCTATTGTCAGTATGTAATACAATGTAGAGTCTAAATGAGCATGTAAGGAGTTACGGTAGATGGCGCGTTATACAGGTCCAAGATTAAAAGTTATTCGTCGCTTGGGGACCCTCTTACCCGGTCTCATGAGGCCTCCAGCAGAACTAAGAAGGCCTTATCCTCCAGGTCAGCATGGGCCTACAAAGCGTCGCAAATTGTCGGATTATGCGTTGAGATTGAGAGAAAAACAAAAAATTCGTTTTCATTATGGATTGACCGAAACGCAAATGAGACGTTACGTACAAAAAGCTTTTCGCGCCAAGGGAAACCCGGGCCTGTTCTTGATGCAATGTCTAGAGAGCCGCTTGGATAATGTGGTTTTTCGATCGGGATTTGCAAGAACAACCCAGGCAGCTCGCCAAATAACCCGCCATGGGCACATTGAGGTTAATGGAAAAAAAGTCGATATTCCTTCCTACTTTATTAAACCGGGTGACACCATTTGCGTGCGAGAAAAATCCAAAATGAAACAGCAGGTTGTTAGCCAGCAAAAAGATTCTGGCAACTTGGATAAACCCTCCTACCTCAAGTGCTCAGAAGAGGCCCCGCAGGTTCAAATGACTGCAGTGCCCAATCGGGACGATGTTCCTGTACGAGTACAAGAACAGCTCATTGTTGAATACTACTCGAGGTAAGCTGCTGAGATCTGTCCTAAAACTGTGGGACTAAACAGGGATGTTGCGGTAGGGTTTTGCGCAACAGCTGTTGTACGGCACGTGATAAGCCGACACGTTGAACTTGGTGTGGGTCAATCCAGTGTTGTCCACAGGGCGTGGCCCGTTGCAGCAATACAGCAACACCGTGCAGCACCAAATTGCGATGGCTAAGCGTGCGTTGCACCACAACGGGTACCGATAACCTTTTCACATTGCAAGGAATGTTGCGTTGTTGTAGTAACCCATGAACAGCTTGTTGCGGCGATTGTTTGTTGCCAAGTGGGCAACTGGGTGGTTCGTAGAGACCACCAAACAATCCTTTGTTGCTGCGACGTTCTAACCACAAGCGGTTTGGTGTGTGTATCAAAGCACAAGCTAGCTGAAGATTCGTGCGCTGTATGGCAGGGGACGATATGGGCAAGCGGTGCACTTGGCCTGTTGCGTAAGCTCGACAACTCTGTTGTACAGGGCAAATATGACATAGGGGATTCTTCGCTTTGCACACCAAGGCGCCCAATTCCATGAGTCCTTCTTGTAAAACAGCAGGTTGCCCTGTCTGTTTGGCGAATTGCAGGCTGATGGCTTCAAAGTGGCGCTTGCCTGCAGGGGTTTTTGCACATGTGTCATCGGCCAACAAGCGTGACAAAACACGTGCCACGTTGCCGTCCACAACAGCTGCGGGTTGATGATAGGCAAAGGCCAAAATCGCTCCGGCAGTATAAGATCCCACGCCGGGCAGAGCCATGAGGTTTTTGAGATCTTGCGGAAATTGCCCGTTGAAGTCTTGTACAACCATTTGTGCGGCACGGTGCAAGTTGCGTCCGCGGCTATAAAATCCAAGACCAGACCACAAAGCCAATACATTGTCTATGGGAGCTTGTGCAAGGTGTGTCACGTCGGGGTAGTGTGACACAAACCTTTGAAAATAATCGATGACCACGCTCACTTGGGTTTGCTGCAGCATGATTTCGGCCAACCATACGCGATAGGCTGTGCGCTGTTGCCGCCACGGCAGTGCACGGGCATGGTTTGTAAACCAATGGCTCACATTTTGTATGGTTTGATTGATTGTGGCTGGTGGGACGTTTGTCATACTGTTGTCTTGACATGTGACGTCAATACAAGCAAGCAGGAATTGATTCACGAAGTCGTTTCGCCTACACTTCACTGTGGTGTGCTTGAACTTGCTGCTGGTTAGCAAGACAGCGGCGGAGAGGGTGTATGCTCGTGCAGTCAAAAGCATTTAATCTCAACGAATTGTACAAGTCCACCGAGGGTGATTCTCTATACAATGCTGTTCATGAAGGCGTTGTGGAACGGGTACAAGATCAGCAAGTGTGGGTAAGAGTGCCTGCTTTGCAATCGCAAGATGAGCAAGCAAGTCAAATTGCTCAACAAGAGTGGGAAAGCGAGCAACCGCAAGTGGGTCAATCTGTAAAGGTTTATGTGGGAGATCCACCTGCCCATGTGAAAAGCAAACAGCCTGTGCCACTGCAATTATCTGTGTGGCGTGCACAAGTGTTAACAGACTTGCAAACAATTCAGCAGGCCCAACAGCAAGAAACATTCTTGCCAGGCTGTGTTGTGGGCCCTATTAAGGGTGGGTATAGCGTTGCGTTGTTGGTAGACACTCCTCAAAAGGCGCAACAAGCTCAGGGGTATCGTGCCTTTTTGCCTCAAAGCCACACAGGTTTGCGAGGTGCTGAACGTTTGGACCCTTGCCGCATAGAGCAGTTTTTGGTCAAGGAGTTTCGTCTGCCTTCCGCCAGCATTGTGGTGAGTTTGCAAGAGAGTTTGCAGCAAAAGCGGCAGCAGCAGCAGCAGGAGTGTTTTGCACGGTTGAAAATAGGAGATGTGGTAGAGGGCACGCTGCAGCGAGTCATGCCCTACGGTGTTTTTGTCGATATTGGCGGGGCTAGTGGTTTGTTGCGTAACGCGGATATGGCTTGGCATCGGCGTGCCCGTAGAGATGAGCTTCCTCGTGTGGGTGAACCCCTTCGTGTTTGTGTCACGCAGATGAACCCGGATTCGCACAAAATTTATCTTAGCCGCAAGCACCTGGTACCCGATCCGTGGCAGCAAGATCTCCAACAGCGTTACAGCAACGGCATGCAGGTGGAGGG
>JBCCES010000043.1:0-9010 GCA_039030115.1 Myxococcota bacterium | reverse complement strand
AACCAAGACATGCCATGCTTTGGCTCATCCAACAACTTACATCCCAGGGAACCCAAGGGCTGTTGGTAGTCGGTTTGTTAGCTGTGGTGATGTCTACCACCGATTCCATACTGCATGTGACCACTGTTTCATTGGTCAATGATCTCATTACACCGCTGCGTGCGAGATCAATCGATTCCAAAGCAAAGCTACGCTTAGCACGATGGACATCTTTTATTTTTGGTTGTGGGGCTATGGGTGTGGCACTTAGTTTCAAAGACGTTTTGTCAGCTAATGCAGCGTTTCTGAATTTCTGGACAACCATCATCCCCATTCCTCTGATTGCTGCTGTCTATGGATTTTGTGCAAGCGGCAAAACCCTTGTTCGAGCCACATGCATCAGCGTTGTAGCAACTGCTTGTTGGAAAATCTGGGGTACGCCTGCAACCGGCATCAGCAGCTTTGTACCAGGGATCTTGTTTAGCTTTTTCAGCTTCTTTGGTCTACGCATGCTCGATCCGCCGCATGAGCGTGTCCCAGTGGCTGAGCGAGGCAAAAGCAAAGAGGTCAAAGTCGAAGCGAAGCAGGAGTTCACACTGGGCAGCCTGATCTACCAAACGCAGGCCCGACAGCGCCTCATGTTTTGCGGTTATGTGCTGACCATTCATCTGGTACCGTGCTTTTTCCCAGGCACCTGGGCGCAGTCGGCAGGGGCGTTGGATGTGTGGCTGCGTCTGTCGGCTAGCTTGCTTTGTTGGGTGCTCATGTTTGCCGACGATTTCCCTGTGGTCATACGGCGTCACGTCCCCAAGGTGTGGCGTTTTGCTGTCATGTACTGCTTGCCGTTTTTGGGGACTTTGATGTTGTTGCTGACTCAGTATAGTGCATTGTGGCAGTTGAACTTTGTGTTTGTGTTGTGCATGCTGCCCTTTTTGGTGACGCGGACACGCATTAGGCCAGCATTGAGCAAAGGGATTGGCTTTGCTCTGCTGGTTCATGCAGCCGTGGGCATGAATCCGCTACTTACACTGCAAACTGTGTGGGCTATTCCAGGCTACTTTGTGCTCTTTTGTGTGTTGGCAGCTTGGTTTGTACCTGTGCATTTGCGCTTGCATGTGTTGTCTCATGCGAAGCGTCTGCACACCTTACGTAAAACATTTTCTTCGTCTGCACACGAATCCATCACGCGTTTGTCTTCGCTGCGTCAACGCTGCAGCAACGTGCAGCGGTTGTTTCCTAAGTTGCTGGAAGGCTATCAAAAAGCAAAAGGGGCTGGCATGCAGGTAGAAGATGTCCCATCGAATCAGCTGTTTTCGGTACAGCAGCAAGTGCCTCGACTGGTGAAGGATTTGCGGGCAGCTTTGGCAATGCTCAAACTCTTTTTGGGCAACTTGCGTGGGGTAGAGACGTCACAGTTGAACATACAACGCTGCAGCATACGCCAGTGCGTGATGCAAGCTTACGACAGCTTTCCCTTTGAACCGGGCGAACAAGACAAAGTGCATTTGGATCTGCAAGATGATTTTGAAGCGGATGTGGACATAGATGCTGTTGTAAACACTGTTTTGAATCCTTTAGCCAACAGCATCAATTTTATGCGCAGGCTGCGGCGCGGAGAGATTTTTATTACGTTGCGTTGCAGCAACCAGTGGGGAGATGTGGAGTTGCTCGACACCATTGCGGGCATTGCCGCCAAAGATATGCCCTATGTGCTGGATGAATTTTACAGCAAACGGCCTGGTGGCAGTGGACTGGGATTGCCTTTTTGTGCCAAGGTCATGCGCCGTATGGGGGGTCAGTTATTGCTGTTTTCAGAAGAGGGAAAGTACACCAAAGTGGTGTTGCGGTTTCCGCGGCGATGTCAAAAAAATGCTTCTGCACAACAGGCCAACCCGTAGGAGAATCAAAATTTTCATAACAAAAAAAGGAGATATAGAACAATGATAATCAACAAAAAAATAGAAGAAGCGCCCTGTTGCAGCCACCCTTTTTCGGTGTATTTAGTGGACGACAATTTTAACTATTTGCTAGACACATTAGGAAGTTTAGACAATAAGCTGTTTCGTTACCAAATGAGTCAGTGGCCAGAAAAGCTATGGTCTACCCTTAATAAGCAATACGGCGACGAGCCGTTCATTCACCGCAACGTGCAGCAAGTGCCCATCAGCGGCTCTGGGTATCAACACATTGACGTGTTGACTTCCCATATACACCTAGAGGTCAAGCGCTTGGCACGTTTTGAGCAGGTGGGCATCTTATTGCTCGATGTAGAAATGCCTGCTTTAAACGGCTTAAAAATGTGTGATCGACTCACAAACCCTTACATGCAAAAAATTGCGCTGACAGGAAAATTATCAAAAGACGATGCCATTACTGCTTTAAGCGAAGGGAGAGTGCATCAAGTTATCCATAAAGAAGACAGCAATTTAGAAGAGCGACTGCATAAGGCGTTGCACCGCGCTTACTGGAAGTATTACAAAGCTCTGACAAAGGGTCTATATGGCTCCCATTCACCTTACACTGAAGGCAGCGCTCCTCGAGATGCTGGATTTTTTCAACTGCTTCAGCAACAGATGCAGCAATACAATGCCGTAGAGCACTATGTGTGCGATGCAAAGGGAACTTTCTTACTGGTAGACAAAGAAGGTAAAACACACTTGCTGTTTGCACGCACAGCTCAACAGCTACAACAGGACTTACAAGCACCTCAAGCGAAAAGCGCTGACTCTTCCTTGTTACAGCAGTTGCGGCAGAACAAAAAAATGTTGTGTTATTTTCACCCCGAAAATGCGGAATTACCCCCAGGATCTCAGTGGCAACAACACATCCAACCATTGCAAATACATCAGGGAGATCAGCCTTTGTTTTATGCGTGTGTACCCAATGCCATGCCTGTGGAGGGCTTGACACCCTTTTGTACATACGAACAACCAGCTGATGCTATGGGAAAGAGCATGGCATCCAAAAGTAGCCCCAAGTAAATGACTCTGCCTTGGCATCCTCTCAACATCTAAGATATAATGGGTCCAAGCGACTTGCCGTAGGAAATTTTTTGGTAACGGCAAAGGAGAGGGGGCTCGAATGCAAACGGTATGCCAAGAGGCAAAATCTAACATGCAGCAAGCTGTAGAAGCTCTCAAACGAAACTTGGCTTCCGTTCGTACAGGGCGCCCTAATCCTTCGCTGCTTTCGCGAGTAAAAGCCCCTTACTATGGAACCCCCACGGCTTTAAACGAAATGGCTGCCATTACCATAGGGGATGGAAATGTTCTGGTGATTAAACCGTGGGAAAAAAATGTATTAGGAGATATTGAAAAGGCTATTTTAGAGGCTAATTTGAACCTAACAGCAGTCAACGATGGTGAAGTTGTGCGTGTTCCTGTTCCTGTCCCCACAACCCAACGCCGTCAGGAATTGGTCAAACAAGCTAAACAGCGTTGTGAAGAGGCCAAGGTGGCAATTCGCACAATTCGCCGCGACACTAACGAATTGTTGCGCTCAGCCACTAAGCAAGGCGATTTGTCTCAAGATGAAGAGAAAAGAGCTTTGAAACAAGCCCAAGACCTAACTGATACTTACGTGAATGAAGTGGATGCCTTGTTTTCCCACAAGGAAAAGGAAATCCTGTCGATTTAGCTTTTTGTGACACAAGAATAGAGGGTGCGCTTTGAGTCTAGAAGAAATTGGTTTGCAACATGCCCAAACTCTTAACGTCAGTAAACCCATTAACTTGCCTGCTTCTGCGCTGATTCAGCAGGCTGTTTCTCGGCAAGAGGGAACATTAAGTCAAACAGGGAGTCTAGTGGTTCGCACGGGCAAACACACGGGTCGTTCTCCTAAAGACAAATGGATTGTCTGCGATGAAAACACACAAAACAGCATCTGGTGGTCGCCTTCTGGCCAAGGCGGCAATCAGCCCTACCCACCTCAAACCTTCGACATTCTATACAAGGAGGTGTCTGTATTTTTGGACAAAGCAAATGCGTATGTTCAAGACTGCACCGTAGGTCGCCCACAAGAAGGATTGGGTTTGCGTGTGCGCGTCATCACTCAGCGTGCATGGCATAGCCTGTTTGCTCGCAACATGTTTCACCCTGTCTCACCTGAGGAAACCTTGTGTTTCGAACCAGACTTCGTTGTCTTGCATGCACCCTCTTTTCACGCAGATCCCCGCGTGCACAATACACGCAGTGAAACTGCCGTCATCATTGATTTTTCACGCAAAGCTGTGGTGATCTGCGGCACGGAATTTGCTGGTGAAATCAAGAAAAGTGTCTTCACCATCTTGAACCATGTGCTGTTATACAAAGAAACATTGGGAATGCATTGCGCAGCGACTACGGGTCTGCATGGTGATGTTGCTTTGCTATTTGGCCTGAGCGGTACAGGTAAAACAACGCTATCAGCAGATCCCAAGCGCCAACTCATTGGTGACGATGAACACGGATGGTCACCACAAGGCATTTTTAACTTTGAGGGAGGCTGTTACGCCAAAACCATTCGCTTGCACCAATCCCACGAACCGCAAATTTTTTCTGCCTGCCAACGCCCTGGCGCTATTTTGGAAAATGTTGTGTTGCGCAACGGCATTCCTGATTTTGCAGACAATAGCCTCACAGAAAACACCCGTGCTAGCTACGACTTGCAAGCTATTGATGCGATTGTGTCTACACAACAAGCAAATCATCCAAGCAATGTGGTTTTATTGACATGCGACGCGTTTGGAGTCTTGCCTCCTTTGTCTCGTTTATCTCCTCAACAGGCCATGTATCATTTTCTGTCTGGATACACATCGAAAATCCCTGGAACAGAACAGGGTATTTGCCAACCAAAAGCTGTGTTCTCTCCTTGTTATGCAGCCCCATTCTTGCCACAGCATCCTCGTGTGTACGCCCAACTGTTTGGCAAACGTGTGACTCAACACGGTGTGCATTGCTGGTTACTCAACACAGGCTGGACAGGAGGCAGTTACGGCGTAGGCAAACGCATCCCCATCGCTCTCACTCGCCAACTGCTACACTGTGCTCTTTCAGGAACTTTAAACGACGCCCCTTGCCATGTATACAAGCCCTTTGGGTTTACCATTCCCCAGCACGTCCCTCAGATACCAACCCACCTGTTACACCCGCAACAAGCTTGGGAAGACAATGCATGCTACCAATCCACCTTACGCCAACTGGTACACATGTTTGCCAACAACATGCAAACATTAGGATCTCAAGTGCCGCAAGATGTATTATGTGCAGGCCCACAGGCAAGCCTATAAAACAACAGCATGCTCTTAGAACCTGTTCATAAAGTGCAACGCAAAAAACGGCAGCTCAAAAAGAAGAGACTTTTACTTCTAGGGTGTCTCCTTGCAATAACCACATGCGTAGCAATCCGCCAACAAGCTCCCAATAATACGCACACAACAACCCATGAATTGACTGCCAATGCTGCAAATGTGCATCCTCAAGCACCTGCCGTGCCTTTATCTCCCCCTGCCCCGCCCGCCGTGGCAGCGCGGGCTTGGATTCTCATGGATGCCAATAGCAACGCGATTTTAGCACAGCACAACGCTCACCTCCCCCTGCCACCGGCCAGCACAACAAAAGTCATGACCCTGTATGTGTTGAATAAAAAAATGCAACAAGACAACATTCCTGACACGTTGAAAACACGGGTGAGCAAACAAGCTGTCAACTCTGTTGGAAAAGGGGGAAGCCGCATGTGGCTCAAAGCAGGGCAGATGGTTTCGCTACGCGACTTAAAACTGGGCATCGCTGTGCACTCCGGAAATGATGCGACAGTTGCAGCCGCTGAAGCTGTTGCGGGAACCGAAAGCCATTTTGTGCATTTCATGAACCGCACAGCAAAGCAGCTAGGGCTTCATCATACCCATTTTCAAAATACATCGGGCCTGTCAGTCCCACAACATGTGTCGACTGCCTATGACTTAGCATTATTAACACAGGCATTCATCAGAGATTTTCCGCACGAATACAAAATTTTCAAGAAAAAATGCTTTACATACCAAGGAAGAACAGACTGTGTGACAAACTTTCTTCTCTGGGAAGATCCCAGTGTAGATGGCGTAAAAACAGGCCGTGAATCAGACGCTGGGTATTGTCTTATTGCCTCGGCTAAACGCAAACAGATGCGCCTCATTTCTGTTGTACTGAACACCAAAAGCAGGCGGGCACGAGTAGATGAAAGCAAAAAGCTACTCGAATACGGCTTCCGTCATTACAACACGCTCACGCTTGCGCAAGCAGGCAAAACATTAGCCAAACCAAGATGTTGGCTCAGTCAATCCAAACACGTTGCTGCGGGCGTCAATAAACCTATTATTCTCACCTTGCCCCGACTTGCTCAAAAGCGCTTGCACACACATATGCAATTTCACGAGCCTCTCACTGCACCTGTGCAACAAGGTGACCCACTAGGAACATTTATTGTTACGTTGGATGGGCGTTTAAAAGCACAACACCCCCTGATCGCACTGGAATCTATACCAAAGGCAGGTCCATTCACGCAAGTGAAAGATCGTATCTATCTTTCTTTACAGGGTCTTTTCCGTTAAAAATAGTTTATCCGGGGGAAGATGATCAAAAACAGAGGGGTAAAGCTTGTCTAAGCTCCTCATGAGCAAGGCCTGCAGAAAACAGATATCCCTGGGCGTAATCAATTCCCAGTTTGCGTGCATGGTACAACTCCTGTTCAGTCTCTACCTGTTCCAACACAGTTTGAATAGATAATTGCTTAGCCATTTGCACAACCGTTTGCACAATGATTTGTTTGTGGCGATCCGTTGGCAAATCATGGCAAAAAGATCCTGAAAGCTTTAAGTAATCTGGTTTAATGGCTTGCACGAATTGTAAATTAGAAAACCCTTCGCCAAAGTCGTCCAGTGCCACCTTGAAACCTCTTTTACGTAACTTAGACAACGTGGCCACAATGACACTTGGATTAATAAACGCCTGCTGTTCTGTAAGCTCCAATACAATTTCTGCCGGATTCAAATCAAAGCGCTTGACCAACTGCAACAAAGCAGGAGCAAACTGTGGCGTAATAAGAGAGCGGGGATGCAAATTGACAAACAATTTAGGCAAAGTGGCTAGCGATTTGAAACTGGACAGCTCAGAAACAGAACGAAAAGCCGCCTCAATACACTTGAGATCTGTCGGCAAAAATTGCTCTTGCAAACAAGCATAGGTAAACAAAAACCCAGGATGCCAGAAAGGCAAATGTTCGGGTGGGCGAGCCAATGCTTCTAATCCATGGCACTGGGTTATCTGACCGGGAGTTTGTTCTATAGAAACAATGGGTTGCAAAAATGCCCGGATCTCTTCTTGAGCCAAAAAATCCTCTAGAGGCTGCACATAATCGCCTCTCCCAGAAGATTTTTGTTGTAAATCACAACAAGCCAAATGGTTTTTCGCAATCTGCATGAAACTGTTTTGAACACAAGAACCAGCGTCATATACAGGCACCTCGGTCATATTTTGCATCTTCTTTTGAAGATCCTTTGTAATGGGATGGGCTCTAGCAACCACCACTGTATCGGGGAAATGGCTTGTCATATGACGAATCAAAGAGAGTCCAGGAGATACATGCTTGGATGATCCGCACACATGAACAACCGCTAAATCAATGGGTTGTTGCAACAAAATGGATTTAGCTGCGGCAGCATCGTGACAAGCAATTGCATGAACCGGAAACTGTTGAGCAATTTGTACAACATCCCGAAGCTCCTGGACATTGTTGGCAGTCCATAGGACGCTTTTCACAGGCCTTTTGGGCATGTACGCAACTCTCTAAGCCGAACCCTTCAATTCATATAACCAGCGACACACCCTCATTCCATCCCGATTTAGTAACAAAAATCCCCATCTCGCCTTTTCTCTTGACATCTTAATCACCCATAATGGCACTTTTAGTAAATTTTTTCAAATCTGGAAATATAAAGTACCTTCGTCACCAAGGCGAAAAAATTACTCAACAGATGTTTTATTGTTACATTGAGGGCATTCGTGTACAGATCCAGAACGACTCGATTTTAGCACTACATAGGCATGATTACAGGCACTGCAAGGAGTATTGACCGGTTTGTTCCATGACACAAAGTCACAATCAGGATAGCGAGCACACCCATAAAAAGCACGCCCCTTCTTCCCTCTGCGTGACACTACATCCCCATCGCAATCAGGTTTAGGGCATTTAATTCCAGTGGCCATGGCTTGGGTGTGCTTGCAATCGGGGTAGCGACTGCAGCCCAAAAAAGAGCCAAATCGCCCTTGCTTCACCTGCATGGGTGCTTGACATTTGGAGCAGACAACGTCTGTTTTGGGTTGCTCTTGCAATACAATCTTGCCTTCACGACGTATGAAATTACAGCGATTCACACATGTGGGATAATCGGCACAGCCCAAAAAGTACCCTCCTCTGCCCCAGCGAATGACCATCTTTGCTTTGTTGCATTGCTCACAAGTAATATCTGTCGGTTCTTGCGTGCGTTTAATGTCCCGCATGTTCTCTTTTGCTTTTTGAATATCTGTTTGAAACGGTTTGTAAAAATGGGATAGCATCTGCTGCCAATTGCCTTTGCCCTCTTCAATGCTGTCTAACTGCTCTTCCATATGAGCGGTAAATGTTGTATCCAAAATGTTTGGAAAATTCTCCACCAGCAAGTCGGTCACCACGCGCCCTAAATCAGACGGATGCAACCGCTGTTCTTGTTTGGTGACATACGCTTTGTCTTGAATGACAGACAAAATCGATGCATATGTGGATGGCCTACCAATGGCTTGCTCTTCGAGCTCTTTGACCAAACTTGCTTCCGAAAAACGAGGTGGGGGTTCCGTAAAGTGCTGCTTGCAAAGAATCTCTTGCAAACGCACTTCTTGCCCCTCTTTTAAAGGAGGCAGTTGTACTTTTTCCTGCTGACTTTGCTGTGCGGCCTCTTTATCGTCTTCATCAATCGCTTCTCGGTATACACGCAGGAATCCTTCAAAACGCAAAATGCTTCCTCGAAAAATCTCTAATTTTT
>JBCCES010000042.1:0-9054 GCA_039030115.1 Myxococcota bacterium | reverse complement strand
TGGGATGCGCGTGCCCTGGGCGGAGAGCGCAGCCGCAGCTGTATGCATGCGGGTCACGCTCCGCGCGTCAAGGAGTGGGTACGAGCCAGACGCTTACCGACACGGCGCAGCAAGCGATGCACCAGATAAAAGACAAGCAGTATCATACCGACTTGATCAAACGCGGGGTCAAAACTGTCATTGCTTTGGGCTTTGCCTTTTTTCAAAAACAGGTGGCTGTTGTCCACACCGAGCTGACGCAGGCGCCTGCTACACAGCCATAACCCAAGCACCCCCTTTGCTTCTCAACAACACTCTCGCTGCAGTCAACCACGCCCGCTCCACACAGCCAGCGTTGCCATAGTCTGTCTGTTTCAAACCATCTAACAGCTTCTTGTTTAAAGAATCCTTGCGATCCGCCAGCTTCAGTTTATGCGATGAAAGCTTTTCGCTGGGGGTCAGCTCAGGTCTTTAAAATGGCTAAAAAAGCCGATTGAGGTACATTGACCTGGCCTACCTGTCGCATCCGTTTCTTGCCCTTTTTTTGCTTTTCTAACAGTTTACGTTTACGTGTAATGTCACCGCCATAACATTTGGCTGTCACATCTTTGCGCAGGGCAGGTACCGTCTCTCGAGCGATGATTTTGCTGCCAATGGCTGCTTGAATGGCCACTTGAAATTGTTGTCGAGGGATGAGGCTGCGTAGTTTTTCGCAGAGAGTGCGACCTCGTTGATAGGCCGTGCTGCGGTGGGTAATCAAGGAGAGGGCGTCGACTTTGTCGCCGTTAAGTAGAATGTCGATGCGAACCAGTTGTGAGACTTCGTATTCTGATGGCTCATAATCCAGGCTGGCATAGCCATGACTCAGACTTTTAAGACTATCAAAAAAATCAAAGACCACCTCAGCCATGGGCAAGTGGTAAACGAGTGTGGCTTGGGTGCTGTTAGCATAATCAATGGAAATTTGTCGTCCTCGGCGCTGTTGGCACAGGGCGATCAAAGGCCCTAGGTATTCGCTGGGCGTGTGAATGCTCGCTTGAATAAAGGGTTCTTGTAAAGAGGCGGTTTCACCTGGTTCGGGTAAGCAGGCAGGGTTGTCTACGTTTACAGTTTCCCCCGAATGCAGCTGTGCGCGATACACCACAGTGGGCGCAGTCATGAGGAGATCGAGGTTGAATTCTCGTTCTAAGCGCTCTTGCACCACTTCCATGTGCAAAAGCCCCAAAAAACCGCAACGAAACCCGTGCCCCAGTGCTGTACTGGTTTCGGGTTCAAAGACCAAAGCGGCGTCGTTGAGGGCCAGCTTTTCCAGGGCGTCTCGCAGTAACGTATAATCGCCTCCTTCTGTGGGAAAAACACCTGAAAACACCATGGGTTGGGCTCGTTGAAAGCCCTCTAGAGGGCGAGCTGCTGGCGTGTTGGCATGGGTGATGGTGTCACCCACTTGGGCTTGGTCAACAGATTTAATGCTTGCCACCACAAATCCTACTTCCCCTGCGCTTAATTGAGCAAGATCCACCGGCTTGGGTGTAAAAGCTCCTACTTCTTGTACGGTAAAGGAGCCGCCACCATGCATGAGATGGATGGAATCGCCCGTGGCAACACAGCCTTGCATGACACGTACCAAAGCCACCACGCCTCTGTAGGCATCGAACCAAGAGTCAAAAATAAGTGCTTGTAGCGGGGCGTTGCTGTCTCCTTGAGGGGGGGGAACGCGCTGTGCAATGGCTTGCAGCAGTTGTGCGACACCTTCTCCTGTTTTGCCAGAGACCAACACAGCATCTTCTCCTGGAATGCCCAGAGTGTCTTGCAACTGTTGCTGCACCCGTTTGGGATCGGCACTGGGTAAGTCAATTTTATTGATAACAGGTACAATGGTCAGATCGTGTTGCACAGCCAAATAGGCATTGGCTACGGTTTGTGCTTGCACGCCTTGCGATGCATCTACAAGTAACAGGGCCGCTTCGCAAGCAGCCATGCAGCGATGCACTTCGTATCCGAAGTCCACATGTCCAGGAGTATCGATGAGGTTAAAAATCCATCTGTTTTTTTGGTTGTCTTGATAAGAGAGTCGAGCGGTTTGTGACTTGATGGTAATGCCCCGCTCGCGTTCTAGATCCATTTGATCTAGGAATTGTTCTTTCATTTCTCGCGGTGTCAGCGCCCCTGTGTGTTGTAAAATACGGTCTGCTAGTGTGCTTTTGCCATGATCGATGTGCGCCACGATAGAGAAATTGCGTAGGGTGTGAAGAGGTGTTGCCATAGGCTTCTTATCTACCGCTATCGTCTGCATTTGGCAATGGTGATTGACACGCGTTGTGTGTATAAGGACAATAAACAACAAGAGCATTTGGTGGAGGCATCGAAAAAGATGTGGGTTTCAAAAAAACTGAGTGCAAAAAAAGTGATGGAAAGAAGCACTGTCAAGCCACAAAAATTCCTAACGAACCATGATGCGTTCAGTGCAAGCAAGCAATGTAGAGGAATTTTTAGCAAAGCCACAGCTCAGAAGAGCAGTTGTGAGATGGCTTGCAACGAGAGGATTTACCAAAGATGTCACAGTATACGACTCGAAGTGACGAAGAAGGAATTGCCTGTGAAGATGCAGAAATTGAACAGCCGGTTCAACAACGTGAAATTGATCATTCCCGCATTGATCTCAATGCGTTGTGGGTTGTTCGCCGCTTACATGCACGGGGGTACGAAGCCTATTTAACAGGCGGTTGTGTTCGTGATTTGTTGTTGGGAAAAACTCCCAAAGACTTTGATGTTGCAACCAGTGCTAAACCCCCAGAGATTCGATCGGTTTTTAGCAACAGCCGTTTAGTGGGAAGGCGGTTTTTACTGGCTCATATCTATTTTCCAGGGGGTCGGGTTGTTGAAACGGCAACGTTTCGTTCTCCGCCGAGCAATGTTGGAAACGATCTGCTGTTGCGACGTGATAACGCTTATGGATCTCTTGAAGAAGATGCTATGCGTCGGGATCTGACAATCAACGGATTGTTTTACGACCCTGTCTCCAAACGTCTCATTGATTTTGTAGGGGGACAGCAAGATCTCACAAAGGGCATTATCCGCAGCATTGGCGACCCCAGTGTCCGTATGCAAGAGGATCCTGTTCGCATGGTTCGGGCTATTAAATTTGCCTGCCGATTGGGGTTTGAGATTGAGACAGAGACCCTCAATGCCATTCGCGGTCATGTCGGCGATATTGTGAAATGCGCCCCTGCCAGGCTTCAAGAGGAGTTACTGGGATTGTTAAGATCCAAACAGGCAAAACAGTGTATGCTCAAGTGTCAAGAACTAGGCCTTTTAGATGCTTTGGTACCTGAGTTAATGGAGGGGTTGAAATCTCCTTTGCCGGCTCAAAAAGAGGGTGCAGGCTCTGTTTCGGCTTCCCAACGACAAAAACATTGGCAAGATGTGCTGCAAGCACTGGATGAAGTCTGTTCCCGAGGTGTTCAGGTTGACACAACGGTTGCATTTTCGGCCATGCTATTGCCTGTTTACATGGCTCTTATGCAATCGGGGCGAAACGCAGGAAGTTGGCTAGATCGTGTGTGCGCTCAATGGGCAAAACGCATTCGTTTGATTCGTCGTGATCAGGATCTCATGCGTTTGCTGTTATCTTGTACGACAGGTGTCTTTTTGCCCGACAAAGCAACAGATAGCGTGGTGAAAAATGTGGTTCGCAAATCTTGGTTTGTGCAGGCACTTTTGCTGTACATTGTACATTTACAATCTCAAGGAGAGTCACTAGAGCCCGTAAAAAAGTGGAAAGTAGCCGCTCACCAAGAGAATAAACCTTACATCCAGATTAGGAAGATCTCGCACTAAGAAAAACATCGTTCTTCCGAGAGTTAACATCATGACACAACCATCTCGTCGTCATAGTCGGCAATGGGCTTTACAAATTCTTTGCCAAGCGGAAACCCAAGTTTTGCAGGCAACGCAAGAACGATCCATGGAAAAACCTGACAATCCATGTTTGGGCTTGCCATCTTCTGACAAAGAGCGCTTGCATCAGCTGGCGCAGCTTTTTTTTTCTCGCTATTGTCATCAACAGCATCCCGATGCTTACGCCCTGCATCTGGTTGATGGGGTTGCCGGTTTTCTCTTTCGCATTGACGACGTGCTAGGTCGTGTCAGTAAAGGGTGGAAAGTCAGTCGCATGGCTTGTATCGATCGCAATGTTCTTCGCATCGCCGTGTATGAGTTGTTGTTTGGCCCCAAAATGCCAAAACGGGTGGTGATGAACGAAGCCATTGAAGTGGCTCGTCAATTTGGCACTTCAGGTTCAGCTGCTTTTGTGAACGGGGTTTTAGATGCTTTGGCCCAACACCATTTAGAGGCAGCTAATAAGCCGAAATGAGGGGCCTTGTAAAAGCTTGCTGTTATGGTATGATAGCCCGTATGAGATGCTCTTGTGTATGCAATTTGTGCCGCTTCGTCAGGCGCAGGGTTGAGGTTGCCGGCTAAAGCGTTAGCTTGTTGGCGTTTAAACACACAATTCGATTCAATTGAAGGAGAAATGCGATGTGGCATCAAATGCAAAACGTACGCAATAGCATGATGAGATGGGTGTTGCGCCGGGGCATTCTAACAGCTTGCTATATGTTTGCCCTTTCGAGTTGTAGAGGAAAAGACGACGACCTATCTTCTTCGCAGGTTTCTTTGGGTGAGTTGGTCTTTCAGCTCATTGAAAACAATGTGGATGATCCTTACAAACTAGCCGTTGTCCGCCAAGACCAAGGTCCGTTAATCGCTTCTGTCGATTATGTTGCAGGCAATAGCACTCCCAAGTCCGCTCCTACTTTGTCTGTTTTTCGTGTTCAAGAACAACATGCAACGTTGCACGGTGACACAACACATGTTGTCAGGGGAGGGGGCACCCCGCCTTCTTGGGCCAAGAACAGTTTTTTGCCAGATGATGAGGTGATAACGGTTTCCCGATTTGTAGAGCCAAAAAGTGACGTATCTTCTCCTAGCGAGGACGCTCTTTTGCCTACACCTGAAAAACGTATTGAGCAGGTGATGAAAATCGTCAGTCAAGGAGACGCGGAGCGGTTGGTAAAGTCTTTATCTAGAATTCTCAAAACGCTGAAAGGGAAAGGCTTAAAACCTTTACGAAGACGTTTTAAATTTTTGGATGATTATCTGACTCGCATGGAGGTCGAGAAGCTGCATAGAAGCTTGCAAGGATTGATTGATGCCGTGCAAACGATCCAGGAATCAAAGCATTGGTCCCAGGCTGTTTCCAGTTTGTCAGCGTCCATGGAGAAGATGTTGCCCGCAAGCGATGAAGCAGGAGATGACATGGCAAACCTTAGGCATCGGAGCTTGAAGTTTGTGCAGAGGTCTGAAGTTGGGCCAGCCATCAACCATCTGTTTGCTAACGGTGAGCAGTACATCTCTTCTATTGCCCCAGAAGATTTAGACTTGTTGGAGCAGATGGAGCTTGAGTTGGACACGTTGCAAAAATTGATAAGGGGTTTGTCGCCCACACAATTAAAAGATCTCCTGACCTTAGCGTCTCATGCATTTGGTTTTGATGCGGGATATCAAGGCAATTGGCGTGTGTGGAAGCAAGTGTTTGTAGGGGTTCGCAAAACCAAAGAGTATGGTGCCTTTTTAAAAGACTTACCGAAGTTTCTACCAGACGCATTGGGTAAAGCGTGTGCAAACTCTACGGAACAACAGATGCTATGGGATCGTTTCATGCAGTTGGCAGCGGTGTTTATAGACAATCTACCCCAAGGCTCGGCAGAAGAGAGCCAAGGTGAAACCGAACTGTCTGTTCAAGAGCAGGTGGAGCGTGCAACCACAGCTTTGCGAAGTGTTTCTCATGTTGTTGGCGGAACCCAGGATGCTGCAAAGGTTTTGGTGCAGTTACAGGATTCTGAATTTCGCATTGTGTTGCAAATAACAGATTGGGCGATGAAATCCGGGCAATTTTCTGGCACTGCAGACCCAATTAAGACTTTACAGTTGTTCGGTGAAGTGCGTTCTTTACCGGTTTACAAGGATATGTTGGTGTTGTTGCCCAAGCTGTTTAAGCATTTGTCTCGTTTGCCCGCGGGGAGAGATGTGTTGGTGGTGGAACGCTTGCTTCAAGCAGCCATGTCATTTCAACAAAACAGCGATAGTAGACAGGCCTCTGGCAAAACGATCGTTCAACAGCTGAACGATGCACAGGAAGTGGTTACGTTGTTGCTGCGATTCAAGCGAGAGGATTACGATTTTGTTTTGGGATTTGTTTCTGAGATTTACCAAGAGCATTGGGATGCGTTGTTGCAAACGCTGATGGTTCGGGTTAATAAAGGTGGTTTGAAGCAGGTTCAAGTTTCTCCTGCCGAAATTCTCGATGTGTTGCGGCATGTGCTGACACTACGCCCGCTGTACGAAATGGTAAAAGGGCCGGTCTTGCAGTATTTATACTGCCAGCACAACACCTGTCCAGATAAAAGCCAGCAGCGCTGGAAAACCTTTAAAAAAGTGGTTGTTTGGTTATGGCCTATTTTGATCAGTGAGGGCGCGGACAGAAAAGCGGAGCGCGAGGCTGTATTTGCATTGCTGGCTTTGTCGCCAGATGCCAAGTTGTTTCAGCAGTTGTATGGTGACGATCTTGCTGCGCCAAGCGCACTGCGCCAAGCGCTCAAAGATGCAGCAGAAGGTGTAGATGTTTCCCAGTTTAGTCTAGGTGAGGTTCAAGATGTTTTCCGGGTGATTCGAGATACTATAAAAGTAGGGGGTTCGCTGGGAATTGATTTGGAGAACCTGGATGACCCGTTGAAGGAGTTGGATAAATGTCTTCTCACTGAAAACTGTGAACGCATGGGTAGGCGTTGGACACTTCTTAATCCAAAAAGATCGGATATTTTGGTAGATATTCTTGAAAACGGGCAAGTGACAAATAGTACGAGTGGTCTAAGGCTTCCGGAATCCGTTTTGAAGCCCCTTGTGAATTATATGATGGGGGATTTTAAGGGGAAGTTTAAACTTGTTTTTTCTCAAGATATCAATACAAAAAATGTGGAAAGGAGATCTTTCAAAAAACTGATTGATACTGGTATTGCTCACCATGTTTATACGATCTTGTGGGAGCATTTTGAACAAAAAGCAAGGGAAAAACGCTTAGAAGATCCATTTTTTGCGGCGATGAAAAAATACTGTGTAGATATATACGATTGGTTGTGGCCTGAAGTAATCACCAACAAGTCGGGTGTGAAATTGGCCGCAGTGGATTTGATAGATGCCTCTGAATTGGCTGAACTTGAGCCATTGTCTGAAGATTCACCCTGGCTCCTGTTGAGCAAAAAACAGGATTGGCAATTGCTGTTTGAGGTGGGTTCTATGGTTTTGCAGGATATGCAGCGAGATGAAGAGAGCTTGATTCGTGTTGCTTTTGACCTATACCAAGAATTTTCCAAAGATTCCCATAACGCTCATCGCTACGATTGGGGTGTGTGGCACAAGTTGCGCCAACAAAAGGGTTCTGGCGTTGTGGGAACAACGCTGTTAGCAGCAGCCATGGATTCTGAGCAGAAGTCTTTAGCCACGTGGTTAAGAACCTGGCTGAGGGTTTTAGCTGTCGACGAAGACCCGGAAGGCATCTTAGAAAAGGCATTGACCCGTTTCAGTGAAATGTTGGATAGTGAAGGCTTGCGAGAGAATTTAAAGGTGATTCGAAAAATCTTTCCTCCGAAAGAGCCCCCCTCTTTTACTCCTGTGATGGATATTCCACCGCTGTATCATCAGGATGACTTTGGGTCGCAATCCACTGTTGTGCACTAGTTGTTCAGGTTTTTTTCACGGAGTTTTTCAATATGCAATTTCATCGCTTACGGCGGTATCTGTTTGCCTTCTTGGTAAAGGGAACAATTGTTTTTTTTACGAGCGCCTCTGTATGGTGCGGCCCCTTAGAAACCACGTTTGGCATTGGTGCGCGGGCAAAGGCCATGGGGGGAGCTGGCAGTGTCTTGGCTCAAGATTTTTCAGCTGTGTATGCCAATCCAGCAGGCCTGGCGTGGTGTGGTCACAGTCAAATTGCTTTGGGCTATCACCACGTTGCAAGTCAGTTATCGGTTAAAACGCAACAACAACTCAGCAAGGATCCTTTGCAGTTTGGGCATTACGATCGCATGCACGTCGGTTTGTGTTTTCCTGCGCCTCTTCGTTTGTCCATAGGGGTGTTTTTTGAAAGCGGTTTTTTACAACCTGCTCGCATGCGTGTGCAATCTCAAAACCCTCATCCCCAGTTTGTATTGTATGACTCAACCATGACTCAGCCATCTGTCATGGGAGGGCTGGCGTTGCGCATTCTTCGCAGTTTATCGGTGGGAGTTGGCGTGGGTACAACGGTCAGTACCCATTTTGATACCGATGCTGCTGTGCAGGTTTTTCCACCAAGTTTAGAAATGGTTGATTTGGATGGAAAATTGTCCCCTTCGGTTTTGGTGGTCAGTGGGATCACCTATGAACCTGCAGAGGGATGGCGTTTGGCACTTGTGTATCGAACGTCTATTTTTAGTGATTTTGATAGCGAAGCGAATGTTGACATCAAAGCAGGATCCTTTCAAGGTATTCCCGTCCGGCTCAAATCTCGCCTCAAGATGGCCTATGCACCCATGCAAGTGGTTGCGGGAGCCTTGTTGTCTCCGTTACCTGTTTTGCATGTGGCTGTAGAATTGGCTTGGCTGCAGTGGTCTAAACACGAGGGACCTTTTCCCAAAACCGTGATGGAACCTGCCTTAATAGGCTCCCAGGAGCCTGAAAAAATTCCGTTTCAAGATACGTTTGTGCCCCGTATGGGCATAGAGTATACATGGCGTAACATGCTGGCGATCCGAGGGGGATACGCTTACCATATGGCCATTGTGAAGCTGCCCACACAAGAGACCAATGTGTATTGCCATCCAACACATTGGGTTTGTTTTATGCCAAAAGGACTGCAACGACAAAGCAGTTTTCTTCATCCATAAGTCTTGTGGAAAAGATGACTGTGCCAAGAAGTCTTGCAACTTTGATGAGACCTGTGTTTTCATAATATTTGTCAAGATCGAATATCGCTTAAGA
>JBCCES010000041.1:0-9134 GCA_039030115.1 Myxococcota bacterium | reverse complement strand
GAAGCTGCGTTGTACCCAAACAGTTTTGACCCGAGGATGCTCGCCGGCTTTTTCGGCAATTTGCTGCAGGCTCACACCATAAAAAGGTCTTCCTTGAAAGGTGTGTAAAATCTGACTTAATTGCGTAGCAACTGTTGCCGAAGCAGCCTGTATCTGAATTTCTTTGACTGTAAAAAATGTGGTTTTCACCAAGACATGGTGAACACCCATCACGCAACCAACTCCTAGAAACAGAAAGACCATGCTGCTTCGGCAAAAGTTGCTACGCAATTAAGTCAGATTTTACACACCTTTCAAGGAAGACCTTTTTATGGTGTGAGCCTGCAGCAAATTGCCGAAAAAGCCGGCGAGCATCCTCGGGTCAAAACTGTTTGGGTACAACGCAGCTTCCCCCATACATTGTATGTGGGTGTAACACAGCGCACTCCTCTGGCAACATTGGAATGGGGGAGACAATTATTCGGTGTGCACGAAGATGGGAAGCTGTTTCCCATGGATGAAGAGGTTGATCCTTCTGGATTGCCTCAAATCGTGTTTTTGCCTGGATGCTCGGCAAGTACTGAAGAGTTTCCTTTGTTTAGACGCTGCGTGCGCATGATTCAACAACACCAACAAATCGGTTCGCCGGGTGGTCTGATTGAACGTATTGCCGTTCGTCCAACGGGAAACATGATTGTACACATGCAAAAGAGTTTTACTGTGTACATGGGTGGTGATGATTTCGAAGATCAATGGAGAAGAGTCGCCTCTATTTTGTTGTCACCCTCCCATATTCTTAGCGAAGGAACGTTGTACTTTTCTCATGCCAAGCCACCTGTTTACACGCCAGCCCCTACTCCAAATAACAAATAAACAGACGTGTATATTCCAAAAAGTGGGTTAAAAAATTGCGTTTTTTATGCCCATTTTCCGAAACAGCTTTCTGTTTGGAGGATTTTTCGGGCTCGTGATTTTTTTGTTCATCTGCGATAAGAGTCTGACACTGCTTTGTCTTGACGTTCATCTTCGTTCACAAAAAAATCGCGAGCCCGAAAAATCCTATGCGCGTTGATATGCGGGAATGGGTGTTATTTTTGTGAAAGAGTGCGTACTTGCTGCACCAATTGATAGATCTCTCGCTTGGGTAACTGCGTTTTGCTATGCAGTTCTTGTGTCACGTCGCGTGCAGATAATCCTTGTTGTAGTAACTGTTGGGATTGCTGTTGGAGTTGCTTCATCTGCTGTTTGGACAGATGCCTGTTTGTTGTTGTGTCGGTAGCGTCTACAATCACAATGGCCTCCCCTTGGGCTTTGTAGGGGGGTGATAGCTCTTCGCCCAACGTACCGCGATGAAATGTTTCGAAACGTTTTGTCAATTCTCGTGCCACAACAACGTGGCGGGGACCACACCAGTGATGTAAATCCTTCAGTAATGTGGCCACGCGACTGGGTGCTTCGCAAATCACCACTGCGAGTTTTGCTTGCAGGGCTGCTTGAATCATCTGTTTGCGCGTTTTTGAGCCTTTTGGTAAAAATCCCAGAAAAGCAAATCGACCTGTTTGTAATCCGGCACCCATCAGCGCAGCGATCGGTGAACTCGGGCCAGGCAACACATGAACACAATAGCCTGCTGCTGCGACTGCTTGTACAATGCGCCCGCCGGGATCGCTAATGGCTGGAGACCCTGCTTCACTCACAAAACCGACTGCTTGGTTGTGTTGCAGTGCTTCTAATACATGTTTGATGCGGTCATGTTCTTGCGCGGCTGGGCACGACAGCAGGCGAATTCCCTTACAGCTTGTGCCGGTTGCTGCAAGCAGGCGTCTGGTGGTTCGTGTATCCTCTGCGAGAATCAAGCGGCACTGCTGCAATGTTTGCTGGGCTCGGGGCGACCAATCTTGCAGGTTGCCGATGGGCGTGGCAATCACGTTTAACACACCGGTCATAGGCCCTCTTGTCTGTTGTTTGAAACGCCTGATTGTTCAAAAGCGCCTTTGATGTGCCATATGCGAGGAGGGTTGTTGTAGCCTACGACAGAAACGACATCAAATCGGCAGGTGGGCAGGGGTTTGTGAGAGAAATGACGTTGCATGTACATAGAGGCTGCTCGAATAATACGCTGCTGTTTCACATGGCGCACGGTGGTTCCTGGCACAATCAACTGATCTGTTCGTCGGCTACGCACCTCCACAAAACAGAGCACCTCCTGTTCCCACGCGACAATGTCAATTTCCCCTACACGGTATCGTACATTGTAAGCTTCAATGCGAAACCCTTTTTCTTGCAACCATTTCCCTGCTGCCTGTTCTGCCCAATCTCCTTTATGTTTGGAGTTGGTTTTTTGTTGTTGCATGGCGTTTAGGAGACACCTGTAAAACTGCGACGGTGAATGGGGCACAGTCCCAATTGTTTGAGTGTCTGCCGGTGTAGAGCCGTTGGATAGCCTTTGTGTTGTGCAAAGCCATAACCTGGATAATAGGCGTGAAGCAGCTGCATCAGCCGATCGCGCACCACTTTTGCAACAATAGAAGCTGCCATGACACACGCGTATTGTGCATCGGCTCTTACAAGCGCATGTTGTATAATGTCAGCGGGTAAAGGGGCTTGATGAGGTCCGTCTGTTAGTGCCCCTATCAAGTGTGTTGGGCTGTTTGCTTGTGCTTGTGTAAAAGCCATTTTCATAGCCTGCAAAGATGCCTGCAAGACGTTGATCTGATCGACTTTTTTTGGTGACGCACAGGATACGCCAATGCAACAAGCATGAGATCGGATGCTGTAATACAGGTGCAAGCGCTGTTGTGGCGATAGCTTTTTGGAATCGTTGAGCCCAACAATGCTGTGTTGCTGTGGCAAAACAACAGCGGCCGCCACTACAGGGCCTGCCAAACAACCTCTACCGGCTTCATCTAAGCCAGCGACTTTGTGGCAATGCTGCTGCACCCATTGTTGTAAGGCATGAACATTGCGTTGCATGTGTGCGATCTCTAAGCACAAGCCATCGAGGCCTACTCGTTTTGTACAATCTATTTGGACCGTGGGGCGGGCGAGTTTTGAGTAAATACCTCTCGGAGACAAGAGGCAGTCACTGCTTTACGCACCCATTGCTCTATTGTGGACAGGTCGGTGCAGGTCTGTATTCGCTTTTGCTGAACCTGGGAGAGCTTCCACCCACGTGCATCAAGCACTGTCAATAGTGCACGCACTTCCCCTTCTGTTTTGCCTTTAGCTTCGCCTTCTCGTCTCAAAACTTCTGCCAACGTCATCACACCCTTCTTGCTTTGAGGACCCAGCACCTTCCTCAACTGCTTTTGCACCTGCTCTAGTTTGGGACCTCGGGCTACAGTCATATAATAGCGCATCAGAGTGATAAACGCATCCATAACACACGCATGACGATTCTTAAACCGCTTCAGCTTTGCTGAAAACAGTAGATCCGACTGCCTAGCGCGCAACTCTTTGTCAATGAATTCACCTGGCTGCAGTGTGAGGGATGACAGATCCAGCCGGTTTACTACAGCTTTGGGTAGCAAAAACTCCAGCTCACTGGCAGCATTTGCCGGATTAGAAAACACCTCTTTGAAGAGGCGGTCATGTGGTGTTTGTGGAGAGTGTTTGCTCATGCAGCAGGTGCAGCCTCAGTCGCTTCGGTTTTTTGAGGCTGTTGTTGCGATTTGTTCCACGTGACACGTCTACGAATGCGCGCCTTTTTACCTTTCAATTGGCGTAGATAATACAGTTTAGCGCGGCGAACACGGCCTTGGCTGACCACTTCAATGCGTTCAATACGTGGGCTAAACAGAGGAAAAATACGTTCCACGCCTTGGAGGAAACTCATTTTTCGTACTGTGATGGCCGTGCGATTGCCGCCTCGTTTGTAAGCAATGCATACACCTTCAAAGACTTGCACACGCTCTTTTTCTCCCTCCTTGATGCGAAAATGAACGCGAATGGTATCGCCCGCACGAAACGAGGGGTGTCTGTTTTGGATTTCTTGTTCTTCAATGGATTGTAGTAGGTTCAACATAGCAATCAACCTCCCCTTGGGTGCCAACTTGATTTGCATCGTACTCTTTTTATAAGTTGCGTGCAAATTGCTGTCAGTTACGTGATTCGGGGCCTATTTTGACAGTTTCTGTCATAGAAGCTCTTGACGGATGTTCTGAGGCGTTTACACTTCCTTTATCAAACGCGAGCTCCGATGTGTTGAGATTCGCGGGGGAGGATAATATGTCACAAAAAACACTTAGGCCATTGCATGACCGCGTATTGGTCAGGCGCATTGAAGAAGAAGAGAAGGTTGGAAGTTTGTTCATTCCAGATAGTGCAAAAGAGAAGCCTCTAGAGGGTGAAGTGATTGCTGTGGGTGAAGGACGTACAATGGATAACGGGCAGGTTCGTAAGGTTTGCGTTAAACCGGGGGATCGTGTCCTGTTTGCCAAATATGCTGAAACAGAAGTCAAAGTGGGTGATCAAACACATTTGCTTCTGCGTGAAGACGATATTTTGGGATTGTGGGGTTAGCTGTTTCTAGATAAAAAAAGGAGGTAAAAAATGGCGGCAAAAAGTATTTTGTTTGAATCAAACGCGCGAGGTAAACTGTTGCGTGGAATTAACACGTTAGCCAACACGGTTAAAGTGACGTTGGGGCCCCGAGGTCGCAATGTAGTGATGGAAAAGAGTTGGGGGTCACCCACCATCAGCAAAGATGGTGTGACAGTAGCCAAAGAGGTGGAACTAGAAGATAAGTTCGAAAATATGGGGGCTCAATTAATTAAAGAGGTGGCTTCTAAAACGTCCGACAATGCAGGTGATGGGACCACTACGGCAACTGTGTTAACCCAAAGCTTATGCAACGAAGGCATGAAGTACGTCACTGCAGGGCACAACCCTATGGATCTCAAACGCGGTTTGGATAAGGCGCAAGAGTGTATTGTTACAGAACTGAAATCTCGCTCTAAACCTGTAAAGGATCATCGAGAAATTGCTCAGGTGGGTACTGTTTCTGCCAACGGAGATAGCGCCATTGGAGAATTGATTGCCCAAGCCATGGAAAAAGTGGGTAAAGAGGGCGTTATTACAGTAGAAGAGGCCAAAAGCCTTGAAACAACACTCGAAGTGGTAGAGGGGATGCAATTTGACCGAGGGTATGTGTCACCCTACTTTGTGACAAACTCTGAACGCATGGAGACAGTTCTTGAGAACCCATGCATTTTGGTCTACGAGAAGAAAATTACAAATCTCAAAGACGTTTTGCCTCTTTTAGAACAGGTTGCCAAAAGCGGAAGGCCATTACCCATGATTGCAGAAGATGTGGAGGGCGAGGCACTGGCAACGTTGGTTGTGAACAAGTTGCGGGGTACCTTAAACGTGTGTGCAGTGAAAGCACCTGGATTTGGTGATCGTCGCAAGGCCATGTTGGAGGATATTTCAACTCTTACAGGGGCTACGTTTATCTCTGAAGACACGGGCCATAAGCTTGAGGGTGTGACCATCAACGATCTAGGTGGTGCCAAAACAGTCACCATCAGCAAAGATGACACAACCATTGTGGATGGTTCTGGAAAGCAAGAGGGTATCCAAGCACGCATTAAACAGATTCGTGCGCAAATTGAAGAGACAACCTCTGATTACGATCGCGAAAAGCTGCAAGAGCGTTTGGCGAAGTTGGCAGGTGGTGTCGCTGTTATCCGTGTGGGTGCGGCGACCGAAGTCGAAATGAAAGAGCTCAAGGCACGTGTAGAAGATGCCATGCACGCCACGCGTGCTGCTGTGGAAGAGGGTATTGTGCCTGGTGGTGGTACGGCGCTGCTGCGTGCAATCAGAGTCCTGGATTCTCTCAAGGTAACGCCCGAAGAGAAGTTTGGGGTTGATCTGCTGCGTAAAGCGGTTGAAGCTCCATTGCGCTGCATTGCTGCCAATGCGGGTTGCGATGGATCTGTCGTGGTCAATCGTGTTCAAGAAAAGAACCAGGACTCCTTTGGGTTCAATGCGGCTAACGAACAGTACGGTGATCTGTTGCAGTGGGGTGTGATTGATCCCACCAAGGTGACCCGTACCGCTTTGCAAAATGCGGTGTCTGTTTCGTCGCTGTTGCTCACCACAGAAGCCATGGTGGCTGAAAAACCGCAAGAAAAGAAAGCCAGCAAAGGTGCTGACCCTGCAGAAATGGGCGGCATGGGTGGTATGGGAGGCATGGGCGGAATGGGAGGCATGGGAGGTTTCTAACCCTCTTGCCGCCTAAAGGCTCATACACGTTATCGCTTTGAAGAAGCGATCAGAAGCGTCTGCTTTTACGGCAGGCGCTTTTTTTGTATTGACAATCACCCTCAAATGTGGTGAAATGTAAGATGAGTATTTTTTATAGGGAGGAATGAAGATGAAATGGTTAAAAACAGGTTCGATGGTTGCCTTGATGGCTGTGGCCAGTGGGTGTGGTTTGGCAGATCCACTTCCGTCTTCTCCTAGACATGAACGAAAAGTTGGGTTTAATAATGAAGCCTCTGGTGCCGATGCTTTAAAAGGCTCGGGTTCTACAGTTGGTGATAGTGTAGATGCCCAAGGTAGAGCGATTCGTAGCAAAAAAGGCCCCAACGGCGGTAAAGATCCTTTTCATGCTGCAGGAACGGGTTCGAAGCCAGAGGATGATCCCGATGGAGACAGCTCTAATTGGGAGAAGGAAGAGCAGGAGCGTCTTGCCGAACAGAAGAAAAGAGATCAAGAATTTCAAGAGGAGCACGAGAGAATCCAACGGGAATACGAAGAGGAGCAAGAGAGAATCCAGCGGGAATACGAAGAGGAACAAGCTAGGATTCAACGAGAGTGGGAAGAGCGAGAGCGTGTTCGCATTGCTGAAGAGCAGAGACATGAGGAAGAGCGTCGGCAGCGAGAGCAGGAGCGCATTCGCGTTGCTGAACAGCAAAGACGTGAGGAAGAGCGTCGGCAGCGAGAGCAGGAGCGCATTCGCCGCATTGCTGAACAGCAAAGACGTGAAGAAGAGCGTCGGCAGCGAGAGCAGGAGCGCATTCGCCGCATTGCTGAACAGCAAAGACGTGAGGAAGAGCGTCGGCAGCGAGAGCAGGAACGCCGTGACCGCGAGCTGGCTGAACAGCTGCGACGTGAGGAAGAGCAGCGACGTCTTCTTGAGCAGCAGATAGAGGCACAACAGCGCCATGAGAATCAGCTAGCACAGCTTCGTGCTCTCGAGGGAAATCCTGGGGATAATGATCCTATCGAGATATCCCGCCAGTTAGCAGAAATGCTAGGCACTTGTTACATTACCGGCCCAGGAGATGAGTTGCAGTATCCGAATCAAGTGGATAAGAAGAATTACAAAACAACTATAGTACATGTTCCCGTAGGTTTTGACAGTGGAATAAAATTTATCCATGCCATTGAAGATGCATGCCGTGAGATAACAGGTGATAAGCTAAATGGAGAACTTTACAACCTGAGAGCTGACATGTTGGAAAAAGTGAGGCAAGAGAATGCGCTTTATAATGGAGGCACTTTGTCTTTTAACGGTATGCATAGTGTTGACAGACAAACTGCTCTTAATGGTTTTATTCTGAGACTCGGGGAGGGGAATAATAGGTATAAAAAAGTTGCTCAGGGAAGTGTAAGATTTAACAACGAAAATGGACAAGATGCGGGGGGGCTTACTAAGGAACTTTTTCAGGTCTTATCGGAACAGATGAAAGATGCCATTTTTCATTATGATGAAAAATATGATAGATATGGTTTGAAAAATACGCAGTTTACAACAGACGAAATGTTCAACTATGGAATGGCTTTAGGTAATCTGGTTGCTATAAACTCTAGCGGTATTCCTCCCGTAAAGTTGAATTTCTTTCTTCTTGATTTTTTGTTAGGAAGGCAGCATCCGGACACACTTGCATATAATTTGGCCCTCCTATGGTTGCGCAATCCAGCAGTCTTTTTTCACTCAGGGTTAAAGGTGATGCAAGCAAACCCTGGAAACGTGCGTGACCTTTTTGGGATGGTTCCCGACTACTTTTGGACTTGGCAGCCAGGAGACGAGAACGATCCCGAGGAAGTGAACGTTGATGCGGACAGTGACGGTTGCAATGTGATGCATTATATGCAAGAAATGACAAGGCACCATCTGAATAAAGAAAAAAATAAACTAGACGCACTCAAAGATGGTTTTGATAGTGTTGCCGTCGGCAGTCTTCTCAATAAAGTACGCACACCCTGTGAACTTGATCTTCTTGTGTCAGGACCTCCAGTAACGCTTGACGACGTGTTGAATGCAGTTGATGGAGCGACGAAGGGATACGGAGTGTCGGACCAGCAGATAACATGGTTGAAGGAAATTCTCAGAGAGCAAAATGAAACAGACTCAAACTTTCACTACAAGTTCTTGAAGTTCTGGACAAGTAGTGTAGGAATACCGCCGCAAGACAATTTGGGGAATAATCACAAAGACAGATTGAAGATCGTAATGGCGGGAGACGCAGATCAATTGCCAGGTAGTCACACTTGTTTCAATACACTTGATTGGCGCCCCTATGGAAGTAAACATGTCGCTAAAGCCAAAATAATTCAGGCCGTTTTGGAAGGAGGTGGTTTTGGGAACATGTGATGAAATTTTGTTTCTTAAGAATAAGACTATTCAGCTCCCTTGGTTTAAAAAAGGTGGTTTTCTCAACTTGAAATCGGTATAAAACATGTGATGTTCGTGGTGGTTTCTGGTGTTGTCTTTGGTTAGTCTGTTGCGAACAGAAAAGTGATACAATCTTCCCATGCGTTATTTCAACACCGCTGGGCCGCTGAATCCAGCTGAACATTACTGTCTCGATCTGCTATCACGCTGGGATTTGCCCGAAGTGCTGTCTTTAATCAATCAGAAAAAGTACTTTTTGGTGCACGCACCGCGGCAGACGGGGAAGACAACGTGTTTGCGGGCGCTGGCAGACACCCTCAACGGGGAGGGGAAATACGCTTGCGTGTACATGTCGGTGGAGCGAGCCCGTACAGCAGGCGCAGACATCGATCGCGGTCTACAGGCGGTGATGGTGGAGCTTGGACGGCGGGCTGAGGCTGTGCTAGGAGACTCTTGGGTGCGCAGCAACTGGCCTACGGTGTTTGACAACGAATTTGCCGAGGGAGTGCTCATGGGAACGCTACAACAGTGG
>JBCCES010000040.1:0-9324 GCA_039030115.1 Myxococcota bacterium | reverse complement strand
TCGACCAGAAGCGAGAAGACACGGTACCGGAACTGATGCTTGAACGGCGTCAGGCGGATGTGCATCACCTCGCCCTGATAAAGGCAAGGGGCGCTCTGAGACGCATTACTCTGCGGCATGGGCATGAACGGGAGCGAGCGGAACCCCGGTATCCTTCACCCAGTCAGGCCGGGCGCCGAGCGCTTCGGCGACCCTGAGGCCGCTTCGCAGGCCATCCTCGTGAAAGCCATATCCGAGCCATGCACCCGCAAACCAGATGCCACCCCGTCCCTGGATCCGGCCAATCCGGTCCTGTGCGTCAAAGGCGTCCTGCGTATAGAGCGGATGTGCATAATCATGGGTCGAATGCACAAGCTCGGGGTCAGGCTCGATCACGGGATTGAGCGTTACGAACACGGGCGTGTCGATCTAGTTAATACCAAACACAGCAAGGATTTTTTTAATATTTTTCCCGTTATTCTTTTTTGTTGTTTCTTTTTTGCTTCCGTGCTCCCTGATCAACGTCATGTTACGTAGGGAACAAGGTAACTGAACAGTAAAGTGGGATCCACCTTTTTCTGATTTTATTTTCGCATCAAAAACACCTTCTAGAAAAGTTTTTGCTTTGCGGAAAGAAACTTTCCCTTTTTTTATCTTGTCATGTTCATGTGCGTATTTTTCCACTCTTTTTTTAATCTCCTGGGACTGGTCACTAATGCACTGTTGGTCACAGATACATGTATTATCACACGGTTCCCAGGCACTTGCGGATTGCGACAGCAGCAAACAAGCCACTGCCATACCCTTTATTTGCTTCATTATTTTTCCTTGTTTACTCATTTTCATTCTCCTTTTAGATCTTCATGCGCCCATCGCAGAGATCATTTATTGATATTATGATATGCATATAAATATCTCATGTCAACACCTGCTCTGTCTTTTTTCACAGAAAGTTAAGAAATAGCTCTCGAAGCCTGATAAAATCAGGCTTTGCGAATACATCACAGACAGAAGAAAGTGTGGAAAGTGGCTACAAACCCTTGGTATTTGTGCAATACCCGTTGGCAGCTGTGTAGAAATGGGTTAAGAGTAAGGGAGAGGATTGAATTTCTAGCTTTGGAGCTAGGAGCATTTGTTGAGGAGAGTAGAGAGATGGCAAAGGAGAAGTTTGAGCGTAAGAAGCCACATGTCAACATCGGAACATTGGGACACGTGGACCATGGCAAGACGACGTTAACGGCAGCGATCACGCAGGTGTTGTCGCAGAAGGGGTTGGCGAGTGCGCGTAGCTATGAGGATATTGATGCGGCGCCTGAAGAGAAGGCACGTGGGATTACGATCAATACGTCACACCAGGAGTACGAGACGGAGGCGCGGCATTATGCGCATGTGGATTGTCCTGGCCATGCGGACTATGTGAAGAATGCGATCACGGGAGCCGCTCAAATGGACGGAGCGATCTTGGTGGTGAGTGCCGCGGATGGTCCGATGCCGCAGACGCGTGAGCACATCTTGCTGGCTCGTCAGGTAGGGGTACCGCATTTGGTGGTGTTTTTGAACAAGGTGGACATGGTAGACGACGAGGAGCTGTTGGACCTGGTGGAGATGGAAACACGTGAGTTGTTGAGCAAGTACGAGTTTGACGGGGACAACATACCGTTTGTACGGGGCTCGGCGCTGAAAGCGTTGGAGGGGGACACGAGTGATGTAGGTGTTCCTGCGATCGAGAAGTTGATGGGAGAGGTAGACAAGACGATCCCGACACCGGAGCGAGATGTAGACAAGCCGTTTTTGATGGCAGTTGAGGATGTGTTTTCGATTTCGGGCCGAGGGACAGTTGTGACGGGTCGGATAGACCGAGGGAAGATCCGCGTAGGCGAAGAGATAGAGGTAGTGGGATTTCGCGAGACGAGTCGAACGACGGTGACGGGAGTGGAGATGTTCCGGAAGCTGTTGGACGAGGGCCAGGCAGGAGACAACGTGGGATGTTTGTTGCGTGGAGTGGAGCGCGATGGAGTGGAGCGGGGTCAGGTATTGGCAAAACCCGGAAGCATCACGCCGCACACGGAGTTTGAGGCGGAGGTGTATGTGTTAACGAAGGAGGAAGGGGGCCGTCACACGCCGTTTTTCAAGGGTTATCGCCCACAGTTTTACTTTCGCACGACAGATGTGACGGGAACGATTGAGTTGCCGGAGAGTGTGGAGATGGTGATGCCTGGAGATAATGTGACGGTGCAAGTGAAGCTGTTGACGCCAGTAGCAATGGACAAGGAGCAGCGCTTTGCGATACGAGAAGGGGGTCGCACTGTGGGAGCGGGAGTTGTTGCTAAGATTAATGCTTAATAGGTCACTAGCTCAATTGGTAGAGCATCGGTCTCCAAAACCGGGGGTTGGGGGTTCAAGTCCCTCGTGGCCTGCCAGTCATAAATTGGGATTGTTGTGGTTATGAAACTGAAAAGTAGTTGGCTTGTGCTGTTTTTTGGAGCGGCGACACTCATTACAGCTTTGGTATTGCGTCTGCTATTGTCAGATGTTTTTGGTTTGTTAGGGATTTCTGATGCTGCTGTGTTGGGCCAAAATTTTCTTTTAAGCCATGCACTCGCTTTTATCTTAGCTTTATGCGCTTTGGTGTTCTTTGCCTTTGTTCATCGTCCATCACGGCTGTTTGTGGAGCAAGCACTTACGGAATTAGATAAAGTAGCATGGCCAACAGGTGTTCAAACCAGGCAAGCGACATGGACAGTGATTGTGTTCTCTGTTCTTGCCTCCTTAATATTGGGTGTGTTTGATGCTGTTTTTGTCTGGTTCACCTCATCGGGCCTCTTTCAGTGAGATGGGGTTTGTGTTATCTTCATTAAAAGGATTCGGAGAAGAGACGATAATATGGGTACGCAGGAAAATATAAAACCTGCTGAAAAGAAAATTGTAAAGCAGGCCAAAGGAAATTTGAGATGGTATGTGGTTCATACCTACTCCGGTTCTGAAAGGCAGGCCAAGGAATCTTTGCAGGAACGCATTCAACGTCACAGAGTGACTCGTAAATTTGGTGAGATTTTAATCCCTACAGAAACCGTGGAGGATTTTAAAGGTGGAGTGCGTCGGTCACAAGTGCGAAAGTGTTTTCCTGGGTATTTGTTGGTGCAGATGCTTTTAGATGAAGAGACGGCACATGTTGTTCGTTCAACGCCCAAAATCACCGATTTTGTTGGTTCTGCAGGACGAGATCCTTCGGTGCTGAGCGACAAAGAGGCGCAACGTGTGCGAAGCATGGCTACGCAGACGGCAACAAAGCCAAGGGTGAGTGAGCATTATTGCACAGGCGAATTGGTGCGGGTGATTGACGGCCCTTTTGCGAATTTTACTGGTAGCATTGAAGAAGTAAAAGAAGATAAAAAGAAGGTTCGGGTTTTGGTTTCCATTTTTGGTCGACCCACCCCAGTTGAGTTAGATTATAGCCAAATTGAGAGGACGGCTTAGGTTTTATCGATTTGAAGGGAGGTTATAAAACATGGCAAAAGAGGTAGTGGCGTCTATTCGTCTTCAGGTTCCTGCAGGAAAAGCTACGCCAGCTCCCCCTGTTGGCACGGCGTTGGGTCCTCATGGACTTAACATCATGTCTTTTTGTAAAGAGTTTAATGCAAAGACGCAGGATCAAGCAGGAATGATTATTCCCGCGGTGATTTCGGTTTATGCGGACAAAAGCTTTACATTTGAAATTCGCACCCCCCCTGCACCCATCTTGCTCAAGAAGGCTGCTGGCTTGTCCATGGACAAAAAACCAGGTTCCGGTGCTCACTGCCCAGGTAAGGATAAAGTGGGGAAGGTCACTTGGGAACAGGTGAGAGAGATTGCTAAAGTAAAACAACGGGATTTGAATTGTTACGATGTAGAAGCGGGCGCACGTATTGTTGCTGGAACAGCGCGTTCCATGGGCATTGATGTGGTCGATGGGTAAAAAAGGCAAGGCAAAGGAGTTGATGAGTTCATGAAACGGGGTAAAAGATACGCAGAAGCAGCCAAGCGCGTGCAGTCGGACAATAAGTATGAGCCTGCGCAAGCATGTGAATTGATTCAACAAACAAAAGGGGCTCAATTTGATGAGTCCGTAGACATTGCTGTGAATTTGGGCGTGGATCCCCGACATGCTGATCAGCAGGTGAGGGGAATGGTGCAGCTACCCAATGGAACGGGTAAAACTGTGCGTGTAGCTGTATTTGCTAAACACCCTCTTGCTGATGAGGCAAAGAAAGCCGGTGCCGATGAAGTAGGGGCCGAGGATTTGGTGCAACGGGTGCAGGGAGGATTTTTGGAATTTGACAAAGTGGTATCGGCACCTGACATGATGCCGCAAGTGGGTAAGCTAGGGCGTGTTTTAGGGCCTCGTGGACTGATGCCCAATCCAAAATTAGGGACAGTCACCGCAGATGTTGCTGCAGCTGTTACACGTCTTAAGGCTGGTCAAGTGGAGTTTCGGGTAGATAAGCAGGGGCTTGTACACTCTTGCATCGGTCGGGCCTCCTTTGACCAACAAAAACTGCTGGGAAATTTGAAAGCGTTCTTATCTGCTTTAATCAAAGCAAAACCCCAGGCTGCAAAAGGGCAATATGTTAAGCGTGTTGCTCTTGCATGTACCATGGGACCAGGGATTCGACTCGATGTGCACAAGTGCCTGGAGTTTGCTGCAGGTGAATAATGGGGTGCGGCCATGATTTTAACCGATCAACAAATTTTATCTGCACTCGAGCAGGGCCGTATTTGTATTGAACCCTTTGATCGAAAGAATTTAGGTTCCAATAGTTACGATGTCCATTTGGGGCAGTCTTTAGCAGTCTATACCCAAGATGTTTTAGATGCGAAAAAACCGAACCCTGTCCGCCGTTTTACAATTCCCCAAGAGGGCTATGTGCTGCAGCCAGGCAAACTCTATTTGGGTGTTACCCTTGAATACACCGAATCCCATGATCACGTGCCCTTTTTAGAGGGTAAATCCAGCGTGGGTCGGCTAGGGATCGATATTCATGCCACAGCAGGAAAGGGCGATGTGGGTTTTCAAAACCACTGGACTCTAGAGATTTCTGTTAAACAACCTGTACGTGTCTATGCAGGCATGCCCATTGGCCAGCTGATCTATTTTCGAGTCGATGGAGAGGTATTAACCCCTTACAATCAAAAATCCTCGGCAAAATATAACGGACGCATGCAACAACCTGTTGAATCAAAAATGTGGCAGACTTTTCAAACGTAGTTTCCTTGACGAGGGTACCTGTAACAGATACCCTGATGTCAAATCGCAGCGGGAGAGTTTGTAATGGCGTTGGGAATATTGGCTACCAAAGTTGGCATGACACAGATTTTTGTGCAAGATGGAGAGCGCTTGCCTGTGACTGTTCTCAAAATGCAGCCCAATTGTGTGGTGGCGAAACGGCTTGTGCAGCGTGATGGCTACAATGCTTTGCAGTTGGGGTGTGGTGGCATTCGATCTAAACTTGTTAACAAGCCTCGGGCAGGGCAGTTTGTGCGAGCGCGCGTGCAACCAACACGTCATTTACAGGAGTTTCGTGTGACACAAAAGCAACTGGATGCTTACGAAGTGGGGGCATCCATTGGCATGGAGCTTTTTCAGGATGTCCAGTCGGTGGATGTATCGAGCGTTAGCAAAGGAAAAGGGTTTGCTGGAGTCATGAAGCGCCATGGTTTTGCTGGTTTTCCTGCAAGCCACGGAACGCACGAAAGTTTTAGAGGAGGAGGTTCTATTGGTCAGCGTGAGCAACCAGGGAAGGTGTTTAAAGGCAAACGGATGGCTGGCCACATGGGAAATGAACGGGTGACAACTTTGAACTTGCGTGTGGCAAAACTGCTGCAAAAAGAGGGAGCTTTATGTGTTGTAGGTTCTGTTCCGGGGGCTAAGGGCGCTTTGGTTCGGTTAACCCCTTCACAGCGCACTCCCCGAGCTTTAGCTCACCTGGGTGAGGTTACCCAAACCAAGGCGAAAAACCCCATGAAAGCTTCTAAGTCGTCTTCTGGTAAAGGTGCGGGTAAAAAATCTTCCTCTACCTGATACGTTTTTTTAAATACAAGAAGCCTGTCAGATTTTTCCTACCCATGGGGTAGCGAATGCTATTTTGAAACATCACGAAATACGTCGCGCAAGCTAGGGACGACAGCTGCTTTACGCAACCATTGTTCCAAAGTGGATAGGTCATGGCATGCCTGGATCCGCCTGTGTTGTGCTTTGGTGAGTTTCCAGCCGCGAGCGTCAAATAGGGTGCACAGGGCACGGATAGCTCCCTCCGTTATACCTTCAGCCTTGCCCTTTGCGATGCCTTCAGCCTTGCCTTTTGCGATGCCTTCTTGAATTAATCTTTCTGCCAACGTCATCACGCCCTCCTGGGTTTGGGGGCCCAGCACCTGTGCCACTTGCGTTTGCACCTCCTCCAGTTTTGGATGCTGGGCTACGCTCATATAATAACGCATCAATGTCATGAAAGCATCCATTCCTGTAGGGCTTTCAAGCAGTGTCTGTAGAACCTTTTGCCACTCTTGTAGGTGTTGCAGTAGCTGCTTGTCACTGCGTGCTGATTTCAGAAACCACAAGGTTGCTTTTACGTGAGCCAGAACGGCTCTTTCTCGCAACTCGTGCTCCTGAGTGGCTTGCAAATCCTCCAGCTCGTAGGTCAAGTCGGGTACATAATGGGACATGTCCCCCAGGGTTTTTGGATCAAACAGGCTGGCGAAGTTCCGACAGACCTGCCAGCGCCGGGCACCGTGGTAAATGACCACGGGAATGATGACAGGCAGATGTTTGGCTTTGGGATGTTGCTTGATAAACTGCTCCCAGATGCGTCCCATGTATGTCAGCAGACGCAACGGAAAAAAGCGATCCTTTGGGTGGGATGAGAGATGCTCCCAGAGGATATACACGAAGGCTTGCCGGTTTTGTTGTCCTTTGAGCTGTGCTGCAAACAGAAGATCAGACTCCTTTGTGCGCAACTGTTTGTCGATAAATTCCCCCGCCTGCAGGCTCAGAGTCGATAGATTCAAAGCCTGTACCACCGAGGAAGGCAGCAAGGACTGCAGCTGGCTGGCGGCATTGTGCGGATCAGAAAACACTTGCTTGACGAGTCTGTCGTGTGGTGTTTGAATGCGGTCTTGGCTCATGGTGCTTTAGTTTAACACCCTTTGGTGTAAGGCGATAAAAGATGTGTCAAGAGAAGGGATCTTAGAGTGTGTTAACACAGATGAATTTTTGTAATAAAAAATGGGAATTTTTTGCCTCTTTGGATCGTTGTATTTAGTGAGTCCTACTTTACATCTTCTATTATGAGATAGTTTTGGAGAAAACATGAAAATTTGGCAATCTCTTGTAGAGGCTTTGTTGCCTCGTCGATGTGCCTTGTGTGAATGTGCGTCACGAGGAGAGTTTTTTTGTGGCATGTGTAAACAGGGAATTTGTTGCGATTTTTGTGGTGTTCAAAAAAAGATAAGAGCTGATTTGATGTATATAGATACTGTGCAAAAAGCCGTTCAACAGGCAAAATTTGGGCCTGATCAAACCTGTGCCCAAGCTTTGGTATCTTATTGGTTGGGGTTGCGTCGTGACCAATTGGGTATGGGAGATTTTTTCCCTCAAGTGCAGGCGGTCTGTTTTGTACCGTTGCATTGGCGGCGGCGTGTAAAACGAGGCTTTGACTTTCCTTCTTTAATTGCTCGTGCCGCGGCAAACATGTTACACATCCCCCTATTGGACGCATTGATCTGCAAAAGGCTCGATATGCCTTTATCGTTGTCTACTTCTCGCGAACAACGTGTATTGGCTACCCAAGGGCGATACGGATTGCGCTTGCTGGGCAATTGTGTAACAGGAAAAGAGGTTTTGTTGGTGGATGATGTTGTGACCACAGGCTCAACATTGTGTGCAGCAGCAACTGTTTTAGAAGAGGCCGGTGCTGTTGTGCATCGGTTTGCTTTGGCCAGGGTTCCGAGGCAACAGGAGATCGTTTTTCGGAAGCCAGGGGTGCAAATGTTCCAAAAACATTTACAATCATGAAAGTGGATATGGCAAAGACGACAAAATACCTATGGCCAGTGCTTTTGTATGTGTTGTGTAACAATGCAGCTGCTCATGCCGTTGAGAGAGTGCCTCACGTGTTTGAACGGGCTGCTGACAAGCAACTGCGAGCCAAGAGATGCTTTTTTAATAGCTTTTCTGCTTATGAGGCTTCTCGGTATGCCCATGCCCAGCAGCTTTGGCAGGGGTGTTTACCTGTGGTACGCGGCACACTGTGGCACGAACGCACCTTGTGGTATTTAGCCATTGTGGCACGTATTCAAAACAGACCCCAGCAAGCGCAACATCGACTGCAGCAACTGCTGCGACAATATGGGCAATCCAACAAGAAGCCTAAGTATCTGTTTTGGTTGGGCGATAGCTTTCAGATGCAGCGTCATTATAAACAAGCCCGTGTTGCTTTTTCTCTTGCTCAAAACCGATGGCCTGTGAGCTATTATGGTTTGTTGGCTCATAAGCGTTTAGAGCAACTTCCACCTGCAGTGGAATCGGTTGTGTATAACAATGAACAAGTGCTGCTTGCTCAACTTCGAGCTAAGGCAAAAGTTTCTTATCCTACACCGTGGTCTCGCACAGTGAGGCTTGCCAGCAAACGCACGGGTGTGCACACGAGCATGGCCTATGCTGTCATGCGCAAAGAGAGTAATTTTGTGCGACGGGCTCGTAGCCAAGCAGGTGCTTTGGGGGTAATGCAGCTGTTGCACAGCACAGCGAAGGGAATTGCACGTCATGCAGGGAAGAAGATACCCAGTCGTTCCGATTTGTATGCTCCTGGGCACTCCATTGCCTTGGGTATGCAGTATTTGCGATTGCTCAAGCAACAATTTAGCGAACCGCACCTGGTGTTTGCAGCCTATAACGCGGGTAAGGGTCGTGTCTCGAGTTGGCTGCGCCGTTTTGGTCATCTACAGCCTGAGCTTTTTGTAGAGCGCATTCCTTACGCAGAAACCCGGGAATATGTGCGCAGAGTTTTAGTAGATCAACACGTGTATGCCCATGTGCTTTCATCGTTTGTGGAAAGTGATCATGCCTCTTTTCTTGCGGCGATTCCTGTTGCTCAGAAGAAATCCCGATATCCCTTGAACCATTCTGCCAAGCAGCTGTTACAATACCCACATGGTAAGTCAGACATCTCTTTCTCCCCCTCTGGCTCGCCAGCCCCTGGCTTGCCAGCTGTCTACGATTCTGCGTGGCACTGTGCAGGTGCATCTTGCCCAGGAGTTGCAAGACAAATTACAAACCAGCCATTGCGCAAAAAAACCTTTGACTATCAAAGC
>JBCCES010000039.1:0-9452 GCA_039030115.1 Myxococcota bacterium | reverse complement strand
TGTGGGTGAACCCCTTCGTGTTTGTGTCACGCAGATGAACCCGGATTCGCACAAAATTTATCTTAGCCGCAAGCACCTGGTACCCGATCCGTGGCAGCAAGATCTCCAACAGCGTTACAGCAACGGCATGCAGGTGGAGGGCAAAGTAACAGCTTTGACCGATTTTGGTGCTTTTGTGCAGCTGCAAGAGGGGCTTGAAGGTTTAGTGCACGTGAGTGAGCTATCATGGACTCCTGTTAAACACCCTGCTGAGTGCGTGCAAGTTGGTCAAACAGTGTCCGCATGCGTGCTTACTGTGGACCCAAAAGCACATCGTATCTCTTTATCGATCAAAGCTTTAAGCAAAAGTCCTGCAGAAGAAGTTGCCCAGCAGGTGGCTCAAAAGGAGACTCTTACAGCTCGTGTGGTAAATCTGCAGGATTTTGGTGCTTTTTTGCAGTTGGATCAAAACGTGAGTGGGTTTTTGCACGTTCGTGAATTGTCTTGGACAAAACGCATTGCTCATCCCAAGGAGTTGCTGCAAGAGGGCCAGCAAATTCAAGTGACGGTTTTGGATGTAGATGTTAAACGCCAGCGGGTGACATGTTCTATGAAACGTACCGGACCCGATCCTTGGAAAGAGTGGAAGAAGATCTACGCTACCGGATCCCATCATAAGGTCCGGGTTTTACAAGTTTCTAACCGGGGGTTGCTGTGTGCTCTTCAAGATGATCTAACAGGATTTTGCTCCTCAAAAGAGCTGCCAGAAACACAAGATCGTTCCACAGCAGCTTCTATAAAAGTGGGAGATGAAATTGATGTGGCGGTGCTGTCTTGCGATCCAGCTCGCTGCAGTGTCTCCCTCAGCATGCGTCGACAAGTTGCGCAACAAACGCGCCGTGACTACGAAGACTATCTCAAACGCCAAAAACAAAAGGGCGACGGTCGCATTACATTGGGTAGCATTTTACAGCCGTCTAAAGATACATCAAGCGAGTAAATTGCCTGTTTGTATTCGTTTGCTAACTATTAAGAATACCGAGAAATAATTATATCCTTATTTTTGTTTTAATTGTAAGGAGTTTATTGTGGTAGGAAATAACACGTTGAAACGGCACCCCATTGAGGCGCCAGATTACAAGCCCATTGAAAACTACGGCGTTGTAGGCAATCTGCGAACAGTTGCTTTGGTGGGGATGGATGGTTCTATTGATTTTATGTGTTTTCCACATTTTGATTCACCGACCGTTTTTGCTGCCTTGCTTGATCGTCGCAAGGGGGGAAGATTTTGTATTACCCCTGCCATTGGTGGTGTCAAGCAGCGTCAGCTGTACTACCCTAACACCAACATCTTGTTGACACGATTTTTGTGTGACGCTGGAGTTGCAGAAATTTCTGATTTCATGCCTATTTCATGTTCAGATCAACACGATGCTTTGGTGAGACAAGTCAAGGTAGTGCGGGGGGAAGTTCCTCTCAATCTCATTTGCGCTCCCAAGTTTGACTATGGCCGTGGCGAACACGAAGTCCATCGGCGCGAGGGTGAAATTCTCTTCATCTCTAAGGGGGATGATAATCTCGCTTTTCGTTTGCGCATTCCCGTACCTTGTGACGTTCATGACGGTGCGGTGACCTCTCAGTTTAAGCTCCATACGGGTGAGGTGATGACATTTGTGTTTGAAGAGGCCATTCGAGGAGAACCAGCTCACTTTGTTGCTCATGGTTATGGCGAACGCACATTTAAAGAGAGCTCTCGTTTTTGGAGTAATTGGGTAAGTCAATCGGCCTATCGAGGTCGTTGGCGGGGTGTTGTGAATCGTTCAGCCCTGACCCTAAAATTGCTCACCTCTTCCACATACGGAGCCATTATTGCATCACCTACATTTGGATTGCCCGAGCAAATCGGTGGTGAGCGCAATTGGGATTATCGGTACACGTGGATACGCGATGCTGCCTTTACATTGTATGCGTTGATTAAGCTGGGGTTTACAGACGAAGCAACAGCTTTTATGAAATGGCTTGAAGCTAGGTGTTATGAGTCTAATTCCGACGGTTCTATTCAAATTATGTACGGTATTGATGGCCGGCATCAGTTAGATGAAGTGGTTCTATCCCACTTAGAAGGATATAAAGGCTCCTCTCCCGTTCGCATTGGTAATGCGGCCTACAATCAACTTCAGTTGGATATTTATGGGGAGTTGATGGATTCG
Source organism: Myxococcota bacterium (assembly GCA_039030115.1). Taxonomy (GTDB): domain Bacteria; phylum Myxococcota; class UBA727; order UBA727; family JABDBI01; genus JBCCEX01. The sequence goes on along the minus strand of JBCCES010000039.1, from coordinate 7,263 downwards.
GTCTATTTGTACGATACCTATGGGCAACCGATTTCAGGGGAATTATGGAACAATCTGACACGCATGATGCAGTGGGTGTGCCAAAATTGGCGAAAAAAAGATGAAGGTATTTGGGAAACCCGAGGTGGCAAAAAGGAGTTCCTTTACTCGCGTTTGATGTGTTGGGTGGCACTAGATCGAGCCATTCGATTAGCGATTCAACGTTCATTTCCTTGTCCACTGACTCAGTGGCGTGAAACCCGTGATGTCATCTATTACGACATCCATCGCCATTTTTGGTCTAAAGACAAACAAGCATTTATTCAAGCAAAAGGATCCGATGTCTTGGATGCATCTACCTTAATTATGCCCATGGTGAAGTTTATTAGTCCGCAGGATCTAAAATGGTTGTCTACACTGGATGCCATGGAGCGAGAATTGGTGTCGGATTCTTTAGTGTATCGTTACCACGCTCATGAAACAGGGGATGGTCTCGAGGGAAAAGAGGGAACCTTTTGCATGTGTTCCTTTTGGTATGTGGAGGTGCTAGCCCGAAGCGGTCATTTGCAAAAAGCTCGTTTTTTCTTTGAGAAGATGCTCAGTTATGCCAACCACTTGGGGTTGTATGCAGAAGAGTTAGGCCCCAACGGTGAACATTTAGGCAATATCCCCCAAGGGTTTACGCATTTGGGCCTTGTCAGCGCAGCCGTTCATTTAGATCAGCTGCTGGATCGTGAATCGATGCGGCGTAACCCCAAAGTGTTTTCTATTGGCTCGCTCAATAAATAGGTAGCTTGCACAGAATATCCACTTTCCGATTAGAACACGCTCTAAGGATTTATTTCATTGAGGATGCGCAAAGCCTCTGCGTAGTTGGCAATTTCATACATTTGGATGGATTGTCGCAATCTTTGCATGTAGAGAACATCGAGGTCTACTTTTACAGGAACAGGCTTTTTTGTTAGTTCTAGTTTTTTAGAGAAAGTTTTTTCTTGCTTTATTTCGTGGATGTACTGCAGTGCCAGTATTTCTTTATTTACATCAATTTTTATTAATTTAAAAGTTGCGAGAAGTTTAACTAGAAGTTCAACATCTTGCTTCAAGAGTTTCTTTTTATTTCCTTGACCCGTTCTATTGTTCATCTTTAATATTTTTTCAACCGTTTTTTCCCCTATTAAAGTATTTGAATTTTTAATGGATATGTAATAAACATTTTCCATTTTATTTAAAATGTCAAACAAAAATTTAAATTCAAAAATTATTTCATTTTTTAAATTGTACTCTTTAATAAAATCATCCACTAGTTTTTTGAGTTTTAAAATATTTTGTTCGATTTCTTTTTGTGCTGTTTTTTTGCTCTTGTAGTAATAAGTTTTCTTTTTAATGTTTTTAAGAGCAATGCTTTCCATTAGGTCTACTTGTTGTGCAAGACCACTAAAACCCATGGCGATTTCCCTAATTTGATCCATTACTGCAAGAGATACTATTTCATTAAATTTCGATTCATACACGCTTCTTAGATCAGTTGTTACAGATGTTTTGCGGCTGGTTGTAGATTTTGTGTTTGATCGAGCTGTTTTGTCTCCCAGTGTCGGTGTGTTCGTTTTGTTTCGAGCAACTGCTTTGGCTGTTACTTTCTTTGGCGAAGCAGGGGTTCCCCCTGTTTCTTCTGGATTTATTGTTTGTTGAATATCGTTATTTTCTTCGTGTGGTTTTTCATTGCTACAACCAATAAAAAGTAGCGCTGTTAAAAATACTAAATTTATCATTTTTTAAACTCCTATTTAGATTTAATATAGCAGAAAAATAATTTTTCGCAACCTTGTTTCAAATTTTACTAAATCTGCTCTATTTAATTCTAAGTAGTCAGCTTTATTTATATGTAATTTTGTTAATTCAGTATGTAATTCAGTCGTAAGCCCACATGCCATCCAAACTTGTCAAAGGATTTTTTGTCGGGGACCAATGCAAGGCCATATACTCCAGAAGCTAGTGATAGTCCTAGGCTGTTATTGCGAGCTAGCCACCACAATTTACCACCTCGGGCTTCACATGCTAGCACGGGTGCATTAAATTCCTCGGCTCTATTTTTCCAAATGCTAAAGGAGTATCCCACACCCATGTTGAACCCTAAATTCCAGTTACTGCGTCCAAAAAAACCTGTGATTCCCGGGCCACCTGCAATCAATGAAGAGTCTTCTAGAAAATGGCCCCACGTTCCTACATGAAAGGCTAAATTGTGAGCCACGATACCACCAAAGGATGCCTCGCCACCAAAACGAACTCCTTTTGTAGGTGGATTTACAAAGGACTGATTCCATTGAGGGCCTAAAGATAGGCTCATCAAGAATCCCTTGTCGTGCAAATAGGAAAAGTTTTTGCGAAAAGATGATCGAATGGCTTGGCGAGGGACCATTTTCCAGTTTTCTGCTGGCACTGTTTGCTTTTGTGCATGGGCACAAAGCGCAATACATGTTGTTGCCAATACCAATCGGGCCCCCATGACAAAAACTTCCTCCTACAACTACAACGTATGAAGGGGTGCAACAGCTTCCCAAAGTGGCAGGTATCTGTTATTGCTAAAGTAACATGTTCACTTCGGTGACGTGTTGTCTGGGGGTCTTTTGTGTTGTAACGGCACAAAAGGCTCCTTTTGATACCAGTTTTCCGAAACGGCTTCCTAATTGGGGGATTTCTTGGGCTCGTCATTTTTTTGCTCATCTGCGATAAGAGTCTGACATTGCTTTGCCTTGACGTTCATCTTCGTTCACAAAAAAATGACGAGCCCAAGAAATCACATGCGCATTGATAAACGAGAATTGGTATAAGGCAGTTTGGACTCTGTTTGGGCTTATTTTAAGCCTGCACGGAGGTGTTGCTGGACGTTTGATCGGGTTCTTTGCCTAAAGCGCGTTTGCGGCTGACCCGAATTTTACCATCGCGTTCCACGCTGATGACAACCACGTTGACTTCATCGCCTTCTTGGAAAACATCGCCGGCACGTGCAACGCGTTCATTGGCAAGTTCAGAGACATGGCAAAATCCTTCTGTTCCGGGAAACAGCTCTATCACGGCACCAAAATCCATCACTTTTTTGACAAATCCTTTGTAGACACAACCCACCTGGGCCTCGCGGGTGAGATCTTCAATGATTTTCTTGGCTTGTTGCGAGCTGGTTGTGTCAGGGCCTGAAATTTGTACAAGACCGCTGTCGTTAATGTCTATTTTTGCTTTTGTTCGTGCGGTGATATCCCGAATCATTCGTCCTCCGGGGCCAATCACATCGCGAATTTTCTCGGGATTGATCGACATAGCGATGATGCTCGGAGCGTTTTGAGCAACTTGGCTACGAGCAGCAGGCAGTGCTTTTTTCATCTCTTCTAAAATGAAAAGCCGACCTTCGGCGGCTTGCTTCAAGGCGGTTGTAAGAACTTCTTGGGACAAACTATCGATTTTAATGTCCATTTGAATCGATGTAATGCCTTTTGGCGTGCCACAGACCTTAAAATCCATATCGCCTAGATGATCCTCGTCGCCAGAAATGTCACTGAGCACTACGATGTTTTCATTTTCCTGAATCAGGCCCATTGCAATCCCAGCAACAGGTTCTTTGAGTTGAATCCCTGCATCCCATAGGCTGAGGGTAGATCCGCATACGGTAGCCATGGAAGAAGAGCCGTTCGATTCAAGAATTTCCGATACGATGCGAACGGTATAGGGAAACGTTGGAGAATCCAAAGGGATCATAGAGGTAATGGCACGCTCGGCTAAGGCTCCATGCCCAATTTCTCTTCGAGAGGTTCCTCGCAAGCCACGCACTTCACCAACGGAAAAGGGAGGAAAATTGTAGTGCAATAGGATGCGTTTGTAATGTTCGCCAGAAAGAGAGTCTATTTTTTGTTCGTCATCCCGTGTCCCCAAAGTGACACTGACCAAAGCTTGGGTTTCGCCTCGGGTGAACAGGGCGGAGCCATGACCTTGGGGAAGCAGTCCAACTTCACAACAGATGGATCGGACATCGGCATAACCTCGTCCGTCCAATCGTGTTTTATCGTTGACAATCATGTGTCGAATGCAATCTTTTTTCACTTGAGAAAAATATTTTTCGACGATGGGTTTGCATTGCAATAATTGTGCGTCATCCCAGTTTTGGCACATCTGTTCCACTGTTTTGTTTCGAACATCTTGTAGTGCTTGGTTGCGTTCATGCTTCGCTTTTGTTTTAGCGGCAGCTTCTAAACCTTGCGCAAAAGCTGCTGCTTTTGTCTCTTCGTACAGTTTTTCGTCTGTTTTTTCTGGCTCAAAGTCCATTTTTTCTACGCCCAATTTTTGACGCATCTCTTCACAGGCTTGAATAATTTTTTGACCCTCTTGCAGAGCGAAAAAGAGGGCTTCAATCATCTCTTTTTCAGGGATTTCGTTGCCTCCACCCTCTACCATGACAATGCCTTTGTGTGACACAGCAACAACAAGTTCTAGATCGGATTGATCTCGCTGTTCTTGCGTGGGGTTGATGCATAACTGCCCTTGGACACGTGCCACACGTACTCCGGCAAGTGGGCCGCAGTTTTGAGCAAAAGGAATCCGGCTCGTGTGCAATGCCATGGAAGCACCACATAAAGCCATGATGTCTGTGCTGTGCTGGCCGTCATGGGATAAGACGGTCGCAATGACTTGTAATTCCCGTGTAAAACCTTTCGGAAACAAAGGGCGAATAGAGCGATCGATGATGCGTGCCGTTAGGATTTCAGAATCTTTCGGTTTGGCTTCGCGCTTCAGGTATCCTCCTGGAATGCGGCCTGCAGCATAGGTTTTTTCTAAGTATTCACAAGTTAGAGGCAAAAAATCGATATCTTTGCGCTCTTCATGACTGGCACATACCGTCACCAGAACAACAGAATTTCCCCACCTGACCCATATGGCTGCATCTGCTTGTTTGGCGATGCGACCCATTTCAAATTGCATGGGAGTGCTTCCAACATCCACGCAAACGCTGTGGTAATCCTTACCATTATGCAACAATACACGTTTGTCTTTTTCAAAAGCTGACATGAATCAAACTCCTATTTACGCAGTCCGAGACGCGCAATCAAGTGACGATAACCGGGTTCATCTTTTCTTTTCAAATAGCTCAGCAGACGTTTGCGCCGAGACACCATCTTTAATAATCCCGTGCGTGAGTGATTATCTTGCTGATGTTGCTTAAAATGTCCAGTCAAGTGGGTGATGCGCTTTGTGAGTAGAGCGACCTGCACTTGACAAGACCCCACGTCTTTGTCGTGTTGTGCAAATTCATCAATGATCTTTTGCTTTTCCATTTTGCTACCCTGACTACCATCCTACAGCTTGCCATCCGTGTCAAGGCTCAGCAGAGGGTTTCTTTTGTTGAAAATAGGCTTTTCATATAAGTGTATATTATTTTTGGGTAAGTTTATTTTTTTAATTTTCTTTATTTATATTGACAAAAATATCGTTTGTTTCTAAGCTAGAAATTAGGGAATTGAAAAACCTTCGGTGTTGTGTAAATACCTCGATGGATAGCGTTTGAACGAATGATTGTTGTTGCACATAAGTTTCCCATCGAAGTCCAAACCTGTCACGGAAAAACCCAGTTGTTAGAGGCGTCAGGAGGTTTAGCAACAGCCTTGCAGGCGGTTGTACAAAATCCAGACAATACATGGGTAGCTGCTTGTGCAGGAGAATTGACTCCCAAATGGTTATCTCATTATATGTCCTGTGGTTTTGCCATCGCCTCTTTTGCGCAAGGCCTATACAAAGGCTTTTACTGGAAAATTTCCAACGGCATATTATGGCCGACATACCATAGTCTTTCCCACCACTCTTTACCCTTCTCTTTGAGTCACTGGCGAGATTATACACGTGTGAACCTTGCCTTCGCTCAAGCAGCGTATGGCGTAAAAGGCCAGGGAGAATGGATATGGGTCCATGATTACCAATTAAGCCTTGTGCCCGCTTTTTTGCGGCAAATGGGCTGTGAAAAAAAAATTGCTTTCTTTTTGCACACACCCTTCCCTCCATGGGACGTTTTGCGTGGTTTACCGTCATATAGGCAGATTTTGCAAGGCATGCTGGGGGCAAACACCATCGGTTTTCATACCAACGATTATCGAACCAATTTTTTAAAATGCGTTTCTCAGGCTTTACAGGTTCCTGTGAATTCAAGGGGCGCAGTTTTGTATGAAAACCGTTGGATTTACACAGTTGTTGCTCCTGTGGGGGTGGCTGTGCAAAGGATTCAACGGCAGGTTAAAAAGCGGGGCGTACAACGGATTGCTGCCAAGTTGCGCAAGCAGATGAATGTACAACATTTTGTATTTGGGGCGGATCGTTTGGACTACACAAAGGGAATCGATGCCAAGCTGCGTATTGTTGAATCATTGTTGCAGCAAAATCCCAGTATGCGAGGAAATCTGGTGTTTTTACAATTGTGTGTTCCAACACGTCAGCATTTGCAGGCATATCAGGAACTTAAGAAAGAGGTGCAACAGTTGGCAGATCGCATTAACGTGCAATTGGGTTTATCAAACCATCGGCCTGTTATCTTGTTACACGGCAGTTTGCCTCGTGAGGAACTGTTTGCATGGTATGCGGCGGCAGATATGGCGCTTGTGACCCCGTGGCGAGATGGCATGAACTTGGTTGCCCAAGAATATGTAGCTGCTCGAGCTCCTCAAGCAGGAAGTTTGGTTTTGAGTCAATTTGCAGGTGCTGCACAGGAGGTATTGCACGATGCCACACTGATTGATCCCGAACAAATTCAGGAATCTGGACAGTGTATAGCTCGGGAATTGGTCAAGCCAGAAAGTCAAAAAGTAGCCGCTATGCAGCATCTATTCGACCAATTGTTGCGGTACGATATCAGTGGTTTTATGGAGGCATGTCTTTCGTCGGGCTGATTGGTGTGTGCGGGACAAAATTGCGTTGGATTGGATTTTTTCGAATCTTGTATATACTAAAACGTATTATGGTTTCAATTCAGCCAAGCGACCCTGTTATTGTAAATCCCCGCGGCAAAATGCCGGTGGGGGTGTCTGATTTTACCAAACTAGCGAGTGGCGACTATTGCTTTATAGACAAAAGCTTGTTTATCAAAGAGTTTTTGGATGCGGGGGATGATGTTTCCTTGATCACTCGCCCGCGGCGGTTTGGTAAGACGATTAACCTGAACATGCTGTGCTGTTTTTTGCGACAGGCGGCGACTGAAAAAGAGGATTTGTTCAAAGGTCTGGTGATTAACCAAGCGGGTGAGCAGTACCAGCAAGA
>JBCCES010000038.1:0-9772 GCA_039030115.1 Myxococcota bacterium | reverse complement strand
GCAAGCATGGAACAATGTTCAGCAGTGGTATGACCAGCACTTCACGTTGCCTGAAGAGGAAAAAGGAAAAAAGAGAAAAAGTGCACGAAAACAGTAAAGCTTATGAGTTCCACACAAGAAAGATCCGGTAAAAATCAATCTGCTTACGACGCCTCTTCGATCAAAGTTCTTGAGGGCCTAGAAGCTGTCCGTAAACGTCCAGGCATGTACATTGGCGACACAGACGACGGCTCTGGGTTGCATCATCTTGTGTACGAAGTGGTAGACAATGCCATTGATGAAGCCTTGGCAGGGCATTGCAATCACATTCACATCACCCTGCACGACGATGCGAGTGTCTCTGTGCAAGACAACGGGCGGGGCATTCCGGTGGATATGCACGCTTCGGGCAAGCCTGCATGTGAAGTGATTTTATGTGAGCTGCATGCCGGTGGTAAATTTGACCAAAATTCCTACAAAGTGTCGGGAGGGCTACACGGAGTCGGTGTCAGTGTGGTCAACGCCTTGAGTACAAAGCTGCTTTTGCGTGTGGATCGAGACAACAAGCGTTACGAGCAAACCTTTGGTCGAGGGCAGCCTTTAAGTGAGCTGCAGCATTTGGGGCAAGCCCAGGGGCGCGGCACGTTTATTCGGTTTTGGCCCGACGAAACGATTTTCTCTCAAGTGCAATTTCATTTTGATCAACTGGCAGCTCGCATGCGGGAGCAGGCTTTTTTAAACAAAGGGGTCTCCATTCACATCGTAGACGAACGCTCGGGCAAACAGCACAACTTTGTGTTTGAAGACGGTATTCGCCAATTTGTGCAGCACCTCACCCGCAGCAGCAGCCCTTTGCACCCCGAGCCCATTTGCATTGCCGGGCAAAGATCAGCTCCCGGATCGCGAGATGACCTGTTTTATGAGGTAGAAATTGCCTTGCAATGGAGCGACTCGTACCAAGAGCGGGTATTTTGTTTTGCCAATAACATTAAAAACAATGATGGCGGCGCCCATTTGGCAGGATTTCGTGCAGCTCTAACCCGTATTTTGAACACCTATATGCAGCAGCAATTTGCGAAACTCTTGGGTAACATTGCGCCCACGGGTGACGATATGCGTGAAGGGTTGACGGCCGTTGTTTCGGTGAAACTGCCCGATCCCAAGTTCAGTTCCCAAACCAAAGACAAGCTAGTCTCTTCTGAAATTCGTCCTGTTGTCGAAGGCATTATGGGAGAGCAGCTCAGAAATTGGCTGCAGGAACATCCCAACGAGGCAAAAGCGATTTGTCAGAAAATTTTGCAAGCATGTCGAGCTCGTGAAGCAGCCCGAAAAGCTCGAGAACTCACACGACGCAAAGGGGTGCTCGAAAGTGCTTCTTTGCCAGGCAAATTAGCGGATTGCCAAGAGCGCGACCCCCAGCGTTCAGAACTGTACATTGTAGAGGGAGATTCAGCCGGAGGCACAGCAAAAAGTGGGCGGGATCGCCGCTTTCAAGCGATTTTGCCTTTGCGAGGTAAGATTCTCAACGTGGAAAAAGCGCGATTTGATCGCATGTTAGGCAACCAAGAAATTGGCTCTCTCATCACCGCATTGGGCACAAGCATTGGTCCGGAAGAATTTGATGTGACAAAAGCCCGCTACCATAAGGTTATTCTCATGACCGATGCCGATGTGGACGGCAGTCACATTCGCACGTTGCTGTTGACGTTTTTTTATCGTCAAATGCGCCCCCTCATTGAAAAGGGTTACTTGCATATTGCTCAACCTCCTTTGTACCGCATTCAAAAAGGGAAAAAAGAGTTTTATTTTAAAGATGACGATGCACTGGAACGTTTTTTAATTGATGCTTGGTTGACATCTGCCAAGGTATATACGGGGAAAACCTCTCTGCCTGCAGATTCGGTTCGTGCTGCCGTGACGTGCATGCTGGCTTATCAACGCGGGTTAGATAATCTCCAACGGCGTTACAATCTGCACTTGGTCGATGCCTTGGCTCACTGTGTCAAGTGGGACGACGAGGCCAGTTGGCTTCAAGACGCTCAACAATTACCTCAAGAATTGCAATCCTATCTGCAGCAAGCTGCTCCTAAAACATTGCCCATTGCCGTACAAGAGAGCCAACCTCAACAAAACGCATCCACGCAACAAGACGAACAGGAGGAGCTTCAACAACTCCGTCAACTGGATATTACATTGCAAGTGAATGGGACCTCTGTACGCACCACGGTGGGCCCTGAACTGTTGCGCAGTGTGGAATTTCGTGAACTGCAGCGTTTGCTGGCTCAAGTCAAACAGCTTCCCAAAGGGCCCTATCGTGTTGTGCAAGGTGAACAGGAAATGACATGTGATCACCTGCACCAGCTGGCGCGTCATTGCGATGCCACAGCTCGCAAAGGACAAAACATTCAACGTTACAAAGGTCTTGGGGAGATGAATGCAGATCAACTCTGGGAAACAACCATGGACCCTGCCCGCCGTCGTTTTTTGCAAGTGCATATTGAAGATGCTATAGAAGCTGATGAAACCTTTACGGCTCTTATGGGTGAAGAGGTAGAACCCAGGCGCGAATTCATTGAGTCAGCTGCTTTAGATGTTGTGAATTTAGACGTTTAACTGATCGGCATGCAGATTTTCTGAAATTATAGTACTATATTGAAAGATGCATTGGAATGAAGAATGTCAGTTAATATTTGTTCGTGCATTCTGAAAGAAAAACAATGAAGGAATTTGAAAATGTCGTTTCGACGCTTGGCCAAGCGTTAAAAAAGCGTGGCTATGATCTCTTAACTCCTGTGCAAAAAGCGATTTTAGCTCCTGAGCTTGTGCAAGCCGATCTTCTGGTTTCCGCTCAGACTGGATCAGGTAAGACCGTTGCCTTCGGCCTAGCGTTTGCGACTACGTTATTAGGTGACGCTGCCCGCTTCACTCGCGCCAATGCTCCTGTGGCGTTGGTTGTCACTCCAACTCGAGAATTGGCGTTGCAGGTCAAACGCGAACTGGAATGGTTGTACGAGATGACAGGAGCAGTCTTCGCTTCTTGCGTTGGAGGCATGGATATGCGCACCGAACGCCGTGCTTTGGAACGTGGTGTGCACATTGTGGTCGGCACACCGGGACGGCTGTGTGATCATATCAAGCATCGGTCTTTGGACACGACTAAGTTCAAGGCTGTTGTGCTAGACGAAGCGGACGAAATGCTTGATCTTGGCTTTCGCGACGATCTGGAATATATCCTGAAGTCCGCACCAGTCAAACAGCGCACGTTGCTGTTTTCTGCCACTGTGTCGCGGTCCATTGCCACTCTCGCCAAGCGTTATCAGCGTGATGCAGTCCGAATCACTGCTTCAGCAGAACACAAGCAGCATCTTGATATTGAATACCGTGCCTTTACCGTTGCGCCCAGCGATCGAGAAAATGCTGTCGTCAATGTACTGCGGTATTTTGAAGCGAAAAATGCCCTTGTATTTTGTGCCACCCGCGCCACCGTCAATCAAATGACAAGCCGCTTTAGCAAGCGAGGTTTTTCGGTAGTGGCTTTATCTGGTGAATTGAGTCAAAGCCAACGTACGCAGGCCCTACAGGCTATGCGAGATGGACGCGCGCGAGTGTGCATCGCCACCGACGTAGCGGCACGTGGCATTGATTTGCCCAATCTGGAACTTGTGATCCACGCAGACATTCCGAAAACCCACGAAACTCTTTTGCATAGGAGCGGACGTACCGGACGCGCTGGACGCAAAGGAGTCAGTGCGTTAATCGTGCCCCATCCATGCCGCAGACGTACACAACAGCTGTTTTATAGCGCTCGCATCAAAGCTGCATGGTCTAATCCACCGTCTATCGACGACATCATGCGACGCGACAACGAGCGTATTCTTGCAGATCCAGTTCTTAACAAATCTGTGGAAAAGGACGAACAGCCCTTCGTCGAGAAGCTGATGGCTCGTCACAGTCCGCAACAGATTTCTGCAGCCTTCATACACTTGCATCGTTCGGGTCGATCTGCGCCCGAGAAATTACTAGGTAAACCCATCTATAGCAAGACAAAGCGAAAAAAACCACGGTTTCATCGACCACGGTAATTCTTGATAAAGCGAATTTATTATAAGAAATAAATCTATATTTAAGATTGTTAACTATATAGAACCCGTTGAAAGGTTCTAGGAGGTTAATAATGGAGAAAGAAGAAAAAAAATGGAGGCAATCCTTCACATATTGCTGGTTACCTGCTCTTTTAGTAGGCTGCAGTACGCAAAGTGAAAATGAATCATCACATGCTCGTCACCCTGCCATGCCGAAAAAATGCAGCATTCAGTTGCCTTCTCCAAGTCATACACAAGATCCTCCTCAATGTGGGAACAAGAACAGACGTTTCATGCCAGCTCATACTTCCTTTTTCATGCCGTGGACACAATGGGAAACAGCTGAAGATCCAGAAAGTCAGACTCTTACATTCATATCTGGTCATTTACCGAAGGAGAGATGGAAAACGCCTAAAAACCTGCAAAACCCTCTTTGGAAAAAGTATGGTCATGAGGTGAGCCATTTTTTAGATGTGCCGGGCCTAGGAAAACACGAGCACCGCCTGGGAAACACTCGTGTTGGGAGACACTCGTGTTTGAGAGACACTCGTGTTTGAGAGACACTCGTGTCTGGGTTCGGTAGCATCTCAACCAGACTGACTGAACGGTTTGTGCGGTGTTTGCCTTCCCCTAGAAAGCAAACTTGCGTTATGTTGAAAGGAGGGGGTAAACATCACATGGCCGATATTCATATCAAGTTTAAACACGATAAAGATGCACAACAACTCAAGCAGCACATTGCAGATACAATGAAAAAAGAGGCAAGCAAGTTTCGTACACAGGTTTTATGGAAAGCAGATGTGTGTCACTTGAGCGGACCTGTTACGGGAACCCTACATGTTCAACCAAAACACATTGATGTACAGATTAGCCTCGGTCTTTTAACAAAGCCATTTAAGGGAGAAATTTCGAAAAACATTGAAATTGCCTTACGCAAAGCCGTTAAAGCCTGTTAGTTTAGGCTCAGGATTCATTCATGTTTATGTTTTAGCGGGAGGCATTGATTCTCCTCTTACGTATTGTTGCGCGTGTCCGTTACCTCCTGTAGGTGCACGTGTCAAAGTACCCTTGCGGGGTCGTGTCATGTGGGCAGTTGTGTGTGCTCATGTCAACAAAAGCGATCTGCCTAAGGTCCACATCAAACCGGTTGCGCAGGTTCTAGATGAACCGCCCATGATCACGTTGCGACAAATGCAATTGTGCCAATTTGTAGCAAATTACTACCATGTTTGCCTGGGTCATGTGTTTAAGCTCTGTTTGCCTCCCGCCACTGGCAAGCAAACTACAGCAAGACAACGCTTTTGGATCAAGCCGCTAACATCAGGGGAGGTTCTATCTAAACGGTGCACGTTGTTACAACGTGTGGATGATGCAATACGGGCTTGTCCGCAAGGACTTTCTGATGAATGCATTCGACGTCAATTTCCTAGAGGCATGCATCATGTGCAACGTTTGGTAGCGTTGAAGCGAGTATCGCTCACACAAACACCCTTGCTGCCTTCTTCAAGTTACGATCACACCTGGGCAAACACGCCCCAAACCATCTGTTTGAACCAACAACAAAAACAGGCGGTCCACGCCATTTTACACTCCAAAGAACAGAGCCCAGCTTTTTCGCCAGGCGAAGCTTGTTTGTCAGGCAAAGCCCGTTCGCCGAGCAAAGCTTTCTTGCTAGAGGGCGTGACGGGATCAGGGAAAACACAAGTTTATATTCACGTGGCACGAGCCTTGCTTGACCAAGGGAAAAGTGTTTTGATTATTGCTCCAGAAATTGCTCTCACTCCCCTATTGACGCAACGATTTTCCCAAGCATTAGGTCAACATATCTTGTTACTCCATTCGGGGCTCACAGCAGCGCAACGACGGGATACTTTGTTTACTTTGCGACAAGACAAACCCTATGTTGTTGTGGGGGCTCGCTCTGCCCTGTTTGCTCCACTACACAATTTAGGTCTCATTGTGTTGGATGAAGAGCACGACAGCAGTTTTAAGCAAGAGGCACAAGTGCCTTACCATGGGCGTAATGTAGCTCTCTGGCGAGGAAAAAATGAAAATGCCACGGTGATTTTGGGTTCGGCAACCCCCTGTTTGGAAAGTTTGCACAATGTGGCGCAAGGAAAGCTGCAGCACCTGCGTTTGACCCAGCGCGTTGGGGCAAAGGGTGCTTTACCTCAGGTACATGTGGTGGATTTACGATCCCGGTGGCAGCATAAACACACACGCAAGCAAGATCAAGCGCTGACTGCTGGCCAATCTCTATGCGTATTATCACAGCCATTGCAAGATGCCATGGCGCACGCGTTGAAGCAGCGTCAGCAGGTGATGCTCTTTTTAAATCGCAGGGGCTACAGCGCATTTGCTTTATGCAGTTCGTGTGGAACCCTCTTAAGTTGCCCTCACTGTTCTGTGTCTCTCACATTTCATAAGAAACGCAATGCGTTGCGTTGCCATCAATGTGACTATACCTGCCCTATGCAACCTGTTTGCCCCCATTGTGGTTTAGAGAAGATCCTCACTTTAGGACTGGGAGTAGAGCGGGTGCAAGAGGAGGTGAAGCTGCACTTTCCCCATGCTCGCATTGCCCGACTTGACAGGGATGCAGCCAGCAACACACGCTCGCTGCATCGCGTGTTACAAAACATGCAACAAGGAAAAACAGACGTGCTCATTGGAACGCAAATGATTGCAAAAGGGCATGATTTTCCTCAAGTTGCTGTTGTAGGCGTTGTGTTGGCCGATACAGGGCTGTGCATGCCCGATTTTCGGGCGAGTGAACAGACGTTTCAAATGCTCACACAGGTGGCGGGGCGTGCCGGAAGAGGAGAGACGCAAGGAGAGGTTTTTGTTCAAACCTTTAACCCGCAACACCCTGCTATTCAATTTGCTCAACAGCACGACAACTCAGGCTTTACCCACAAAGAGATGCAGCTGCGCCTGCAACACAACCAACCTCCCTTTTCTCGATCCGTCTTACTACGTGTACAAGGTAAGCAAGAGCAAGCTGTTCAGCAAACAGCTCGCGCCGTGTACCGCCAATTGCATGATGCCACTACACAACGCAACGGCCAACATGCAGCGCAGCTGTTAGGACCCGCCCCTGCCCCTGTTACGCTTTTACGAGGTTATTTCCGTTACCATATCTATTTACGCGCCTCCTGCGTACAAACACGGGCACGCTGTTTGTATCGGGTACAACAAGACACCTTGCTGCAAAAAGAGGTGCGTCGCAGAGGTTGCCGCCTCAGCATCGATGTGGACCCGATGTTTTTTTTGTGACAAGAGATTGCAAACGAAAAACTCAGGGGAGAAAAATGTAAACAGGGTAACCTACTGCTCAAGCGGCCCATGTTACACTACCCAGCATGGAACGTTTTTTTAATACAGCCGGGCCGTTGAATGTGGCTGAGCATTACGCCTTGGATCCGCTGTCACGCTGGGACCTACCTGAAGTTCTACGCTTGATCGATCAGAAAAAATACTTTTTGGTGCACGCACCGCGGCAAACGGGTAAGACGACATGCTTGCAGGCATTGCGCGATGAGATCAACAGGCAGGGACACATGAAGTGTTTGTACGTGTCGATGGAGGGGGCTCAAGCGGCGCGACAAAATATAGCTGGTGCGATGCAGGGAATCTTATACCATTTGGGTCAAGAGGCTTGTGAGCAGCTGCAGGACCCTTACATGGAGCAAAATTGGGAGCGTCTACTGGCAAAAGCGGGCCCTTTGCACGCGTTGAATGCACTGCTCAACTTTTGGTGCAACAACAGCAGTAAGCCGATTGTGTTGCTAATGGATGAAATAGACGCTCTAGTGGGCAACACCTTGATCTCTATTTTGCGTCAACTGCGACTGGGTTACCCCAAACGCTCACAGCATTTTCCCCAAAGCATTGTGCTGTGTGGCATGCGGCACCTGCGGGACTATCGCATGGAATTAGGGGAAGAAGGTAAACAAGTGCTGTCAGAAGCTAGCCCCTTTAACATCAACTCGGAATCGCTGCGCCTAGGAGATTTTTCGCAAGACGATGTCAAGGTGTTGTACGCACAGCACACGCGGCAGACGGGTCAACAGTTTGAAGATGGCGTAGTCGAACGGGTATTTGAACTGACCCAAGGCCAGCCGTGGTTAGTAAATGCTCTGGCCTACGACATTTGCTTTCGTGACAAAGCAGGACGAGATCGCAGTAAAACCATCATGCTGCAAGAGATTGACATGGCCAAAGAAAAGCTGATTCAACGCCGCGAAACGCACCTGGATCAACTCATGGCGAAGCTCAAACAGGAGCGTGTGCGGCGAGTGATTGAACCGATGCTACTGGGCATTGAGCAACCCATGTCGCCGCAAGATGTGGAATATGTGCAGGATTTGGGCCTCATCCACTGCGAGCTCAATGGGGAGATGCGCATTGCCAACCCCATTTACCACGAGATTATTCCTAGGCAACTCTCTCACAAACACCAGCTGGGCATGCAGCGAAAACAAGCCCACTACGTTACCGCTACAGGTCAGTTAGACATGAAAAAATTACTGCAGACCTTTCAGCAGTTTTTCCGCGAAAACGCCGATAGCTGGTTAGAGGGCTTCCAATACAAAGAGACCGGTCCTCATCTGATTTTGCAAGCTTTTTTGCAGCGCATTGTCAATGGCGGAGGCACTATCCATCGTGAGTACGCTTTGGGTCGTAGGCGAACGGACTTGCTGGTAACATGGAAAGGTGCAAATCCCACGCAGGCCCATCAAGATCAGCAAAAAATTGTCTTGGAGCTTAAACTGGTGCGTCAAAAAGAAGCTGTTGACACAAAAACCCGTGAGGGGCTGCAGCAAACAGCTCAGTACATGGACGGCTGCGGTGCTACCGAAGGGCACTTGCTCATGTTCGATCGGCGCAAAAACAAAAGCTGGGACGAACGCATTTGGGTCAAGCAGGAACAATCCTCTCACGACAAGCAAATCACAGTGTGGGGATTATAGGTGGCAACTACATTCTGGTCAAGCAGCCCATGTTACACTACAGGGCATGGAACGTTTTTTTAATACATCAGGACCTATAGATATGTCTAGGCACTATGGTTTGGATCCGCTGTCGCGCTGGGACCTACCTGAAGTTCTGAGCTTGATCGATCAAAGAAAGTATTTTTTGATGCATGCGCCACGGCAAACGGGCAAGACGACCTGTTTGCAGGCGTTGGCGAACAACTTAAATGACAAAGGGCAACACGCCTGCGTGTACATGTCGGTGGAGCGTGCGCGAACATGTAGCAGTGACGTGGATCGGGCGTTGCAAGCCATTTTGGATGAATTGGCCATACAGGCGCAAGTGCAGTTGGGTGATGATTGGCTTCACCAGCACTACAGAGAGATCTTGCGACTCCATTTGGGAGAGGGGGCTTTGATTACTGCGTTGCGGCAATGGTGCAAACAAAACCGCAAGCCGATTGTACTGCTCATGGATGAGATCGATTCGTTGGCAGATATCAGTTTGGTCTCTATTTTGCAGCAGCTGCGCAATGGGTATGGGGACCGCCGCCGTATCCCGTTTCCGCAGACGGTGCTGCTGTGTGGTATGCGCGATCTGCGCGACTACAACATGCAGGTGGATGCACACACGGGTGCCACTCCAAGCGTGCGATGAAATTAACGGCATCGTGGTGAGAAGTAACAGGTTTATGCTGAAGACTTTCGAGGAGAACTGCTGGGGCAAAAAGCGAG
>JBCCES010000037.1:0-9784 GCA_039030115.1 Myxococcota bacterium | reverse complement strand
TTGTACAGCTGGTTGAGGATCACTTCGGGAATGCAGTCGCGTCGCACATCGACTACAACCCGCATGCCATCTCGATCCGACTCGTCTCGCAAGTCGGTAATACCGTCTACACGCTTATCACGCACCAAAGCAGCCATCTGTTCTAACAGACGTGTTTTGTTCACTTGGTAGGGGATGGCATCGATGACAATGTGTTTACGTTTGCCGTCTTTAGATTCCTCCACGCGGGCACATCCACGCACAACAACAGAGCCTCGACCCGTTGTCGCAGCTTCATGACAACCGGCGGACCCACAAATGACACCTCCCGTAGGAAAATCCGGCCCTGGGATCAACTGTGCCAAAAGCTGGGCATCTAGCGTTGCCCCTTGCTCATACTGCTCAGCAATCAAGGCAAGCAGACCATCGATGACCTCACCCAAATTGTGAGGAGGCGTTCGCGTGGCCATGGCAACAGCAATGCCCTCAGAACCATTGACCAGCAAATTGGGGAAACGGGTCGGCAACACAACCGGCTCAGGAACCGTGCCGTCAAAGTTGGGCACAAAGCCAACTGTCTCTTTTTCAATATCCCGCAACAATTCATGGGCCAAACGCGTCAATCGCGCTTCTGTGTACCGATAAGCTGCCGGTGGATCTCCGTCGACACTCCCAAAGTTCCCTTGACCATCTACCAACAGCTCACGCAAGTTCCACGGCTGGGCCATTCGCGCCAAGGCCTCATAGACAGGAGCATCGCCATGGGGATGATAGTGTTTGAGGACCTCTCCAACCACACCTGCACATTTACTGTGACGACGATTGTAAACTAGGCCCTCTTTGTGCATGGCATACAAAATGCGCCGATGCACAGGCTTCAGGCCATCGCGAGCGTCGGGCAGAGCACGCCCCACAATCACACTCATGGAATAGTCGCGGAAAGAGGCTTTCAGCTCGTCGGCAATGCTGACTGGATCAGGTATAGAAACTTGCTTATCCATTACTGTCTACCCTAGCATTTATGGCTGGTTTCGTAAACGAACCTCTTTTAGCTACAGTGTGTTGCTTGCTAGTCGGCGCTGTGTTTTACATAGCGAGCGCCACGCCCTTTACCTCGCGGCATCAGATATTCCTGCTCGGTTAACTTTCTCAGATGCACCTTAATGGTATTACGGTTTGCACCCGTTACCTCTTCAATTTCACGTACAGTCATTTCACCACGTTCCTGTACCAGATCAATAATCCGACGTGACAAGGCAGGTAGTGATGCTTTCAATACCTGTTCAGCCTTTACCTTTGTGGCCAGGTTATTCTTCTGCTTCACCATAGATTTCAGGAAGAAGAATATCCACGGTTCCCAGTTCTGGTTATCTGTGCGAATGGTGCGTTGCGTCCGTCTGAGTGCCAGATAGTAATTTTCCTTATTCGCTTCAATCACCGTCTCCATCGAGCTGTACGGTACATAAGAATAGCCAGCGCGAAGCAGTAGCAACGTCGTCAGGATGCGCGATAGTCTTCCATTACCATCCTTAAATGGATGAATGGCCAGAAACACGACAATAAATACGGCAATCAGCAGTAAGGGGTGCTGGGTCTCTTCATTTGTCTGCTCGTTATACCATTCCACCAATGCTTTCATCATCACAGGCGTTTCAAATGGCGTAGCGGTTTGAAATACCACGCCAATACTTTTCCCGTTCGCATCAAACGCTTCGACACGATTATCCACGGTTTTATAGTGTCCACGATGATTTTCATCCTTTGCACTGTATTTCAGCAATACACGATGTAACTGCCTGATATGATTCTCTGTGAGTGTAATTGATTCATAACTTTCAAACACCATATCGACTGCGTCAGCGTACCCAGCCACTTCTTGCTCATCGCGGCTAGTGAAAGATCTTTGTTCCAGCTTGAAAAGCAGCTTTTCAACATCCTCATCGGAGAGCTTGGCACCCTCGATGCGGGTGGATGAGCCAACGCTTTCAATGATGGCAATACGCTTTAAATTGGACAACCGATCTGGCGCTAAATCCTGCGTGACCTGCCATTTTCCTTTAAACTCATCAAGCTCACCGATCGCTTTGAGCATGTCTGGTGTAATGGTGATATTGGTAATCTTGAGCATGGAACTATATCCATTTTTACCCAATTACACCCATTTGTCACCCAATAGCAAGGTGCTCATCCATTGACAGGTTTCTCCTCAGGGCATGCTACGACAACCGCGAAATGTCGTTGCACAATGCCATAGCCATAATGGAGATTAAAAAAGCAAACCCCATAAGAGTCACCCACAGCTGCAATCGAGGAGGTAGCGGCTTACCGCGCACCGCTTCGATACCAAACAACAGCAGCTGCCCGCCATCTAAACCGGGAATGGGTAGCAAATTAAGCAACCCTAAATTGACACTGATGAGTGCCATCATAAACAGATAGTAAACAACGCCCTGTTTTGCAGCTTGACCGGCCATACTAAAAATGGAAATGGGACCGGCCAATTGCGATGGTGGCACCTTGCCAGTAACCAGCAAACCTAACCCCAACAACGTATCTCGCATCATACTGCCTGTACGTACAGTTGCTTGCTCAAACGCAGCAAACAGACCCACATATTGGCTTTGCATCGGGCCATTTTCGTATGCATCCCAGCTATAGGAGTGTCCTAAAGCAACCTTATTGTTATTGTCTTGTGACAACGATTGGGTAGAAGAGCCCTTTTGGACAAGCGGCTTGCTGGTCACAAGCCGAACAGCAGCCACATATGCTTCATCACCACTATGGATACCCAACACATGAATACCCGAAGGTTGTTGCGCCAATACATCAGCTACCATCAATGGATGAGGCGTTGCCTTGCCGCTCACCGCAACAATTCGATCTCCAGCACGCAGTCCTAAAGAGTGTCCCGGAGACTTTTCCTGAACTTGTGCAATGTGGTGCCCAGCAAATGTCAAGCCACGTTGCCTACGTAAACGCCCTGCCTCTTTGTGTAAAATGCTCTCCGTTTTCGCCAACTGCTGCTGAATTTCAGGATGTTGTAATTGTACAACAGTCACCCCATAACGCTTTACCGCTTTGTGAACAAACAATCCACTGGCACTCTTGTTCGTGATAGGCAGCATCAATTTTAACAGTGCAGCCTCTTTTTTCTGGGCATCTTGCTGTTGTGCATCCACGGTAACCTGTCGTTTCAGCTCAACATGAATGGGCTTGTCCTTGTGTTGAGCAAGCAGTTGCAAAACGGCATCTATCCGAGACACTGCAAGGTCGTTGATCTTTAAAATCAGATCGTTTGTCTGCAAACCAGCCTTTGCAGCAACACTATTGGGCAATACAGCAATCTGTGGTTTGGCAACGGCTTGCAGCACACCTAAAGACCCCACGCGCTGAGTTCCATGCAAAGGATGATCTTGCTGTTTGAGATCGGGAACCACCTGCAAGCGAATCTGCTGCACTTGCCCATCCATGGCTTTGCGTTGCAGCAAAACATCCAAGGGTTTTTGAGGGTTGTTTTGCACTTGCCGCACCACATCTGCAAAGGACTGCGTCAGTTTATCTCCCACCTGCACAAATCGATCTCCCGATTGAATGCCTGCTTTTGCCGCAGCTGTATGAGGTAACACGGTTCCTACAACGGGTTGGGGAACTTGCTGCGAACCCCAAAAGGCAAAAAACAGCAAAAAAATCGGCAGCACAAAATTAAATAGAGGACCTGCAAAAGCGATACACGCCCGCGCCCACACAGGTTTATGCGAAAAACTTTCGGATCTGTCTGCATCTTCAATGGGTCGATCGGGCAGTTCCCCCAACATGCGCACATAGCCACCTAAAGGAATGACACTGAGACGATACTGGGTGTGACCTCGCTTGAAGCTAAACAGGGCAGGCCCAAAACCCACAGAAAACACTTCGACCCGCACACCCAGCCACTTGGCCACAGCAAAATGGCCAAATTCGTGTACAACCACGAGCACACCCAGCAGCAACATACCAGACCAGATGGAATGCAATGAACCCCCCTGTTAAAAATTGCCCTTGATTATACCAGCCATGCAACACAAAAAGTAAAACCAAACAGTGCCAACACAGCCGCTGTTTGCGGTAAAAGAGGCAAAAAATCTTCTGGTTGCTTAGCCTTCCATACACACCAAACACAGTAAGAAGCCCCTGCACAAAGCACAAATATAGGTAACAACAAAAAAAGATGCTCTGTATAAAAAGCGAAGCCCAGGATCGTCACCACAGGCAGTGCCATGGCCAAGGTATATTCAATGCACCCAAAGGTGTGACCGAATCGCACCACTAAGGTTTTTTTACCCGCTTGGGCATCCTGTTTGTGATCCCGCAAATTATTCACAGTAAGCAGCCCCAAAGCCAACAACCCAAAAGCCGTACCGACATACGCTGCCTGCCAATTGAATTGCAACGCTTGAACGTAGTAAGTTCCTGCCGTTGCCACAGCGCCAAAAAACACAACCACCCAACTATCAGCCAAACCTGTACGGGCCAAACTATAAGATGAAGCCGTGTAACCAATACCGCTGGCAATACATATCATGCCCAACAAGGCAATGCCGTACCCCCCACGTTGAACCAAATACATTCCGAACAGCACCGCCAACGCAAAAGTCCAAATAAAAGCCTTTCTGACTTGCTCGGGTCGCAGCAAACCTGCCTGGGTAACGCGCAAAGGACCCACACGATCATGCGTATCTGTTTTTTGCACAAAATCAAAATAGTCGTTACTGAGATTTGTGCCGATTTGAATCAACAATGCGCACACCAAAGCACAACAAAAGGAAATGAGGTGAAAGCCGTTCCCTTCATAAGCCAACACTCCACCCACACATACAGGAACCATGGCCACTACTAGAGTTTTAGGGCGAATGGCTAGCAACCAAACATACATACTCTAAAAGCGTGCACGTCTTCGGGCCTTGGGCAAAATACTGGAAGGTTTGTCGGGGTAAGCAGCATAGGCAATATGCTCAGATTGGAGAAAAAGGCGTTGCAGTGCTTCCGTTTTTTGCTCGCACTGCACAGCCATTTTAACAATCTTCTCAAAACATTTTTCGGAATGCTCTGGCAAAAGTTTTTCCAGTTGAGATTTTGTGCAGCCCTTTCTAAGAAGCTTTTGCTCCAAAAGATATAAACGTCGCAATAATCTACGCTGTTCCTTAAATTTTTCCAGAAACTCCACTTGGCTTCTAATTTCCCCTTCCAAAATCACAATTTGACACAATTGACGAAAAAACAAGCTTTCTTCTGCCTTGAACTCATTTTGAAAACCCATCTCTTTTCCACCAGAAACAACAAACCGAGAGTGAGATTGTTGCGCTCGATCGTCTGTGAGAAACGTTTGCTCTGCCACAAAATGCAATATCACCCGAGCTGTTACCAACTGCTCTTCCATATCTTCTACAAAATGATCCAACTTTTCATAGGGATCACTTCGCAGCTGATCTTCAAACCACAAGGACACACTAGAAGCAAAACGAGATAACCACCCAATCATCAAAATTCCTCAAAAAAAGCGCGTTCCTAATGACAGTACTTCATCGTATCTTTTAACTTGACACGCCATACAAACTTGTCAAGAAAAATGAACAAATTTATCAGCCCACACCCCTGCAAACAATACCATGGGATAAATCAAAGAGGCGTAAAAAACATGTCTAGCCCATTGTCTGTCTGACAAACAAAAAAAACCTCTCATACACAAAAAAATAAACCAACATCCTACCAATACAGCCACCGTAGCATACAATGCACCACACGCTCCCTCACGCCACAAAAGCAAAGAGACACAGCACAAAACCATTGCTGTCACCACCAAAGTCCATTTCGAAATTCTGCGACCAAATACCTCTGAAAACACGACAAAACCTGCTTGCCGATACTCTCGCTGTCGCAACATGCTGATAGCCAGAAAGTGGGGTATTTGCCAAATAAACACAATGCTAAACAAAATGCACGCAACGACGTCTATCTGTCCACAAACAGCCGTATACCCCATGACAGGGGGGGCGCTGCCCGCAACAGCACCAACAAACAGAGCCAGACTACTTTTTCGTTTGAGAGGCGTGTAGGCAAACAGATACAAAGCAAAAGCTGCTAGGCCAACACATAAGGTCAGAAAATTAGCAAATGCAACAAGAAAAAAGCAAGCTCCCAATACCAGTCCCCAACCCAACGTCCATGCCCACGATGATTCCCAACGACCTGCCGGCAAGGGGCGTTGACATGTACGCGGCATGAGGGCATCAAAAGGGATCTCAGCATGCATATTGAGAACATTGGCTGCGGCAACCACCATGGCTATCCCCAACAAAGACACAGAACCCCAAGCAGCTGGATTGGGAGGAGCTAAAACCATCCCTGTAGCAGCTGTACCTACGGATAACAATGTGATACGGGGCTTGGTAAGTGCAATGCCATCGTACAATAAAGAACGAAGGGCAATCGGTGTAACCAAGCCCTCGTGCATGCTCTTTTTCTCTTAGCTTGTACTGCCGAAGCTAAAGGATTTTTGCACCACCACAGGTGCGTTGCCCTGAACAACACCTCGATAGCTTTTACGAGAAATACTTGCCTTCACACAAGAAACTACCTGAGAAGAGCCCATGGTATCCCGTGCAATTTTCACATTTGTTGCTTTACCCGCAGGCGTGATAGTCCACCGCACCAAAATGCTACCTTTGAGACCTCTGTTTGACTTAAGAGCCAGTTTGTAGCAAGTCTCCACATCGTTTTGCACGCGTTTCAAAATGCGATTGAGCTTACGGTTATCAACCTGGCCACCAAAGCTTTTGGCCTCCGAACTTTTGACAAAAGCCTTGGGAGCAACGGCCTTGCGCAGCTTGCCTCCACCGACACCTCCACCATCGGCAACTTCCACATCACCAATGTCTCCCACTTTACCGGTACCACGCTTACGAAAATCGCGATTAGAAGAGCTGAGTTCCGTTTGAGATTCCAAAGCTTGTTGAATGTTTTGACCAACGACATCCGACGAAGAATCAAACACATTGGCCAAGTCTCCGCCTTCATCGGCTGTGCCAATAAGACCTAAAATACCAACGCTTTTCACTGCTTCACGCACTTGCTCTCGACGTTCGGCTTCTACTTTGCTGGGTTTGCCTTGCGGTTTAGCAGTTGGCTTATCCTCTTTAGCCTCTTTCTCTGCCTCTTGATCCTCGTCTTCTTCTTCGGGCTTCTCTTCGGGCTTAGTCTCTTCAACTACCTCTTCAATTTCAGGAGTATCAGCAAGACGCTTGACCCATGCTGTATAGTCCGCTTGAGAAGAGGGTGGGGGCAACTCAATGGTAACAGCGAGAATCCCCCCTACTGTGTGAAGAAGTGCAGATAAAAGCAGGCACAGAAGAAATATACGATCAGTCGCATCCTGAAAGTTTTGTCGCTGTTCAGGTGTTTTCACGTTTCCTGATTCCCGCATGTTTTAGCTGTCCTTCTTAATGATGGCAAACTTAAATGTACCAAATCCTGCTTGACCACATGTAACAAGTACATCACTCAACACTCGGTACGGCGTATCCTCATCTGCAACCAACGTAATCTTTCCCGTAAATCCCTCTCCACCTGTTATAGCAGCTGTTGATCCTTGATCCTTTCGAATCTCCATCAACTCCTTTTTCAATGGTTGTATGACAAACCCTTTTTCCTTAATAGAGTCTGCAACACGATACGTCGACGCATCGAGTCGAGTCACAACTTTTCCATCTACCACAATGGTTGGGACATCTTTGGCATAGCCACCATCGGGCTCTTTACGCTTGGCCCCTGTGACCATGACCACAGCAGTCTCCTCCACATTTTCAATGGAGCTAGAAATAGGCAACTGAACAGATGGGTCTTGCACTTCAAGATCACTGGCTGCAAATGTTTTGATAAAGTACACCAAAATAATGGTAATAATATCCATTAATGAGTTCAGATTGGGAGCCGACGTCTCCGCTACCTGACGCGCTGTTTTTTTTCTTCTTCGATACGCCATATTGTTTTGCCGTTAAAATATCCCCGCTCCAAGAACCACCATGGGGAACAGAGGCACCTTGCCACCTTCATCACTTTCCATCATGCGAGAAGCATCCATGGTACGAATCACATCACTATAAGGAAAATCATCGTGCCCCATAATGATCAGCTGTTCCTCTTGAGGGTTCTTTTTCTTAATCTCTAACAACTTTTGATGCAAAGCTTCAAAATCATGCTCTGTGTCTCCCTCTTGACCTTCTACGGCTTTGACGGGAATCAAAGCTTTTGCATCCGGTTGCCCTTCGGGCGCCTTGTATAACTTGCCAAACATACGCAAGTTAAAACCCTCTTTGACAGCGAAAATCGTTAAACCCAAAGGCGGTTTTTCGTCTTTTGGAGGCTGGCTAGACGCTGCTGCACCGCCACTGAGTTTGGGTGCTTGCGTGGTGATGACTCCCAGCGGCAAAAACGCCGCAATGGAGATCAACACCAAAATCAACATGAAAATAATATTCATGATGGGCAGCAAATCTGGCTCGGAGACCTGAAGCTCCTCGCGCCCTTGTTTACCCTTGCGTCTTTCCGCCGCCACTTCGCTCTCCCCTGTATCTCAATAATGCTTAGGCATCTTGAAACAAATCATCAACCTATAAAAGCCTTTCGCTACACAACTAACTTTGATGAGTACGAGAAGCCAGCAAGTTTTCTAACTTCAACGAATAAATATCAATGTCATCAAGAAGCTTTTTCGTTGCCCCGCCCAAAATCATGGATACAAACATGGTGGGAATAGCGACCATCAAACCAAAAGCTGTGGTGTTCATAGCAACAGCGATGGCTTTCGTTAGCAACACGGATTTTTGATCTGGAGGTGCCTCCGCAACAACACGGAACGCTTCAATCAGACCCATAACCGTACCCAACAACCCCAGCAAGGTTGCCAATGAAGCTAAAACACTCAAAGAGCCTGTACGGCGTTGGATGTCAGGCGTTACTTCTTGAGAAGCCTCATCAAGAGCACTTTGAGCCGCTTCTACACCACCATCCGCTTTGGACAATCCTGCCTGCATAATTCGAGCAAGAGGCGCCTTCGATGACTCGTCGCACAAATCAACAGCTTGTTTTAGCTGCCCTCTGCCGACCGAAGCAGAAATCCCTTCAAACAATTTAGAACCATTGATGTTGTACAAAACAAGCAACACAAAAAGTCTCTCTGCCGAAACAGCGAGAGTAATAATAGACACAAGGGCAATGGGATACATCCACACCCCACCTTCAACAAAAAACCGAGCAAAACTTCCCATTTGCTTCTCTCCTCCTCTTACAGCCTTGCTGCTTACCTACTAGGCAACACTGCTGTTGTCAGCAAAGCTGCATACACCCTACCAAACACAACGCCCGGGTCAAGTACCCTATTCCCACACACAGTTAGATGACATCGTTTGCAACACATAAACCGCCATGCAACAAGCTATTTTATTGAATTTTCATACCCAACCGACGCCAACGCACGGCAGGAAAAGCAAAAGGACCCCACTCCACCATTTGTTGAGACCCATTCACACTCATCCAAACAAAAAGAGCTTTCCCTTTGATAGCATCTGCCCGAAGAGCCCCCCATACCCGCCCATCGGCAGAATTTCCTCGATTGTCTCCCATGACAAACAGATGCCCTGGCTGAACACGACAACTGTCCCAAGTGCATTGTAGACCAGGCAATTGTGTGTCATGGGAGACAATCGAGGAAATTCTGCCGATGGGCGGGTATGGGGGGCTCTTCGGGCAGATGCTATCAAAGGGAAAGCTC
>JBCCES010000036.1:0-9795 GCA_039030115.1 Myxococcota bacterium | reverse complement strand
TCGGTTTTACCCAGGCGAAATAGAGGACCCGGTCGTTCGCTCTACACCACGACGTTAACAAGACGGTTTTTGACGACTACCACTTTTTTGGGTTGTTTGCCCTGCATAAATTTCTGAATTTGTTCGCAAGCGAGTGCCTGTTTTTCCATTTGCTCAGCAGTGGCATCTTTGCTCATAGAAAGCAGATAGCGTTTTTTGCCATTGACTTGCAACACCACCTGCACGTGAGATGTTTGTAGCAGCGAAGAGTCATAAACTGGCCAGCTTTCTTGGGCCAGCAGGGTGGTTTGGCCTAAACGTTGCCACAGCTCTTCGGCAATGTGAGGCGCGTAGGGCGCAAGGAGCTTCAGAAAGTCCAGAATAATTCCCCCAAGGGGGCCGCGCAGCGGCTTTGCTGGGCCTGCCGACTCGTCGCATGTAACCTGCTGCTGTGGGACATTTGCAGAAGAATTCTGCTGTTGCCCAGAATCGTTCATCTGCTTTGTTGGCAAACCGGCCGCATACGCGGCATTGACGAATTCCATCATGGTGGCGATGGCTGTATTGAAATGGAGGGCTTGTGTGTCGTGGGTGACTTTATGGATGGTCTGGTGCAGGCTGCGCAGGATCTCTTTGTGTGTTTGATGGGTTTGGTCCATGTTGCTGCACAGCCACTCGTTGAGTTGCCCTGTCTCTTCGTTGACCACAAGGCGCCATACTCGGTCTAAAAAGCGGCGAACGCCTTCCACACCGCTGGTTTGCCACACTTTTACTTGTTCTAAGGGGCCCATAAACAGCTCATATAATCGAAGAGCGTCGGCCCCGTATTGTTGAATCACGTCGTCTGGATTGACTACGTTGCGCTTGGATTTGCTCATCTTCTCCATCTGCTGTTTCAGTGGCGGTGGCGAGCCACTTTGTTGAGGCGAAGCATTCTGTTTATGCAAGCGAGTGACTAAACGCGTTGTGTCTTTAACAACCCATTGATCGCCCTGTTGCTGTACCTCATCTGGGTGGTAGTATTTGCCCTGTTCATCTTTGTAGCTGTAAGCCAAAATCATGCCTTGATTAAACAGCTTGGCGAAGGGTTCTGGCGTATGGACAAGGCCACAGTCGTACAATACGCGGTGCCAAAAACGAGCATACAATAGATGGAGAACAGCGTGTTCGACTCCACCTATGTACAAGTCAACGGGCATCCAATAGCGTTCAAGTTGTCTGTCGAAGGGTTCTTTGGCATTGCATGGGTCCAGATACCGCAAATAGTACCAGCAAGATCCTGCCCATTGGGGCATGGTGTTGGTTTCTCGTTGTGCACGGGAACCGTCGGGCAGTGTGACTGTCCGCCACTGGTCATCGCAACGTGCAAGAGGAGGTTGCCCATCGGCTGTGGGCGTATAGTTATCTATTTGTGGCAGAGTCACGGGTAAAGCATCTGTTTCTAAAGGGACAACAGTGTCATCGTCACGAATCACTAGCGGAAAGGGCTCTCCCCAGTAACGCTGGCGAGAAAATAACCAGTCTCGTAGGCGATACTGCGTATGCTGTTCTCCTTTGCCTTGCTGTTTGAGAATTTCCATGATTTTGCGTTTGGCCTGTTCAATGCCCATACCATTCAGGCATTGCGAATGCATGAGCGTTCCATCTCCTTCGTAAACCTCTTGCTCAATGGGTTTGTCTGCTCCTGAAAGCACCTGCACAATGGGCAGGCTATGTTGACAAGCAAAAGCGTGGTCTCGAGCGTCGTGCCCTGGAACGCCCATGACAAAGCCGGTGCCGTAAGAGGCTAAAACATAGTCAGCAACCCACACAGGGATGGGTTCACCTGTGATGGGATGCAGCACGTTACTCCCCGTAAAGACACCTGTTTTCGTGGCGCGTTGGTCTGTGCGATCTCTGTCGGAGCGATTTTGTGTTTGTTGCACATAGGCTTGCACAGCCTGACGTTGCTTTGAAGACACAATGTGTTGCAACGTAGGGTGTTCAGGCGCAATGACACAAAATGTGACGCCAAAAAGGGTGTGGGCACATGTGGTAAACGTTTTCAGCTGCACAGGGCTTCCTTCAACGTTAAATGTAATCAAGGCCCCTTCAGAACGGCCAATCCAGTGGCGTTGCATGTTTTTCACGTGTTCGGGCCAGTCCAAATTGTCTAGTCCCTCAAGCAGCTGTTGGGCGTAGTTTGTAATGCGTAGCATCCATTGTTTCATCTGACGGCGTTGCACCACATCGCCCGTCTCTACGTAGCGCCCGTCTTTCACCTCTTCATTGGCCAGTACTGTGCCTAAAGCAGGACACCAATTAACAGATACATTGGCTTGATAAGCTAGACCTTTTTCATACAACTTGAGAAAAATCCATTGCGTCCACTTATAGTAAGAGGGATGTGTGGTATCAATTTCACGACTCCAGTCGTAGCTAAACCCCAGGCGTTGAATTTGCCGTCTAAAGTTGGCTACGTTGCGTTTTGTAATGGCAGCGGGATGTTGTCCTTCGTTGATGGCTGCGCGTTCAGCGGGTAACCCAAAAGCATCCCATCCCATGGGATGTAATACGTTGTACCCCTGCATCCGTTTTGTACGGGCAATCACATCTGTTGCTGTGTAACCTTCTGGATGACCTACATGTAACCCCGCTGCCGAAGGATATGGGAACATATCAAGAACGTAGAACTTGGGTTTTTTAGCAAGCTGTTCAAGATTGTTACCAATTTCAAAGACCTTACGTTCTCGCCAAATTTTCTGCCATTTCAATTCTATGGCGTGGGGATTGTAACGCACGGTAAAATCAGTTCCTTTACTTTATCACAACACGCGCCGACAGCAATGGTGGTGAGAGAGGGACTTGAACCCTCGACCTGCGGATTATGAGACCGCCGCTCTAACCGGCTGAGCTACCTCACCTCACAGCACGTTTTCGCATTGTTTACCAAGGTCTATGAGACAGACATCTAACTTCCTAGCGGGATGTTTGTTCTCACAGCGCCTGTAAATACCTCCTCATACCAATTTCAGAGAGAGTTTGCTTTTTGGGTTCCTCAAAAACATTGCGGACCACTTCCGACTGCTGCCAAAAAAGTATTTTCTCGAAACAGGTGAGAAGTTATATCCCAGAATTGGTATCATATGTTGTTGATTGTGGGGTAAATCCTAGAAAACGTCAAATAAGCGGTTGAAAAGCAGTTGGTCTGGATTCGAATGATTTTACAAAGGGTTCATAGTTGTTTAAGCTGGGGCTGGGATCGAAGATGAGTTCAGCTTTTCAATTGTAGTAACAATGAATTGAAGCTTACCGTGTTGCTAGAGGACAATCGGGTATTTACGAGGCATTGAAAGTGGAGGTAGAAACTTGACATAGGTTTTACTTTCGCGTAAAAGTTGCAGCGATGAGGTGATAGAAGCGCCTCTTTTTTCGTGGATGAAAAAAGGATAAACATGAACGAAGAAAAACTTGCTGGGCGCGAAAAGACAGATCGTAAAAGATTACGTAATCCTTCATCGTTGTCTAAGGATTCATTGAGTGGCGGCTCCGATGTTCCTCTGATGGAT
The DNA here is from genome assembly GCA_039030115.1 of Myxococcota bacterium. GTDB lineage: Bacteria > Myxococcota > UBA727 > UBA727 > JABDBI01 > JBCCEX01. The sequence goes on along the minus strand of JBCCES010000036.1, from coordinate 6,268 downwards.
TTGTCGATACTTAAGGGGTCTTCTATTCCCCAGTTACAAAAAAAGCTTGAAGAAACAGGTTCGTCGTTAGAAGCACCATTGAGCAAACAGACAATGGTTTCTGCATTGCTGAAGTGGCAAACAGCGCACAATGGAAGCATTGTAGGGGGAGGAGTTTTAGAGGTTTTTCCTGATGGCTATGGCTTTTTGCGTGAACCGGCTTACAATTACGAACCCTCTGCAGATGACATCTACGTTCCTCCCTCTCACATCCGTTCTTTGGGTTTGCGAACGGGTAGTTTTGTACGAGGTATTGTTCGTCCCCCAACAGACAAGGAAAGGTATTATTCTCTTTTCAAGGTAGAGTATATTAACTCTTTAAAACCAGAAGAACAAAAAAGAAGAATTTCTTTTGATAATTTGACGCCCATGTACCCAAATGAGCGATTCAGTTTGGAGTTTGATCCAGGAAATTACTCTACCCGTATTATTGATTTTTTAACTCCCATTGGAAAAGGGCAGCGAGCCTTGATTGTAGCACCTCCTCGTACAGGCAAAACTGTGTTTTTACAGCATATTGCCAATGCCATTACCACAAATCATCCCGATGTCATTCTTATTGTTTTACTCATCGGCGAGCGCCCAGAAGAGGTGACAGATGTGCAGCGTAGCATTAAGGGAGAGGTTGTTTCTTCTAACTTTGATGAGCCGCCTCAACGCCATATTCAGGTCGCTGAGATTGTCATTGAAAAAGCCAAGAGACTGGTGGAACTTAAGAAAGATGTCGTTATTCTTCTTGACTCTATTACAAGGCTGGGTCGTGCCTACAATACTGTTATTCCTGCTAGTGGCAAGATTTTGTCAGGAGGTGTAGATTCCAACGCCTTGCATAAACCCAAACGTTTTTTTGGAGCAGCGCGCAATATTGAAGAGGGTGGATCTCTTACCATCATAGGTACGGCGTTGGTGGACACGGGTAGCCGGATGGATGAAGTGATTTTTGAAGAATTCAAGGGAACGGGAAACTGTGAGATTGTTTTGGATCGAAAGCTCATGGAAAAACGTATTTTCCCTTGTTTGGATATTAATAAATCAGGAACTCGAAAAGAAGAGTATATCATGTCTAAAGAAACGCTTAACCGGGTATGGATTTTAAGACAATTATTGCATCCTCTTAATGTGATTGATTCCATGGAGTTTTTGTTAAGTCGTATGAAAGGAACCAAAAACAACGAGGAGTTTATGGCTTCTATGAGTCGGTAGTTATTGTATAGCTCGGCAGAAAGGAAATAGCATGACGCGTGAGGATCAGATTGAAATGGAGGGGGTTGTCACCGAGGTAAAGCCGGCGGGGATGTTTCGTGTTCAATTGGATAATGGCCATAGTGTATTGGCTCATACCTCCGGGAAAATGCGTCGATTTTATATACGTATTGTGTTGGGCGATCGTGTTCGGGTTGCTCTTTCCCCCTATGATTTGAGTAGAGGCCGAGTTATTTTTCGTAGTCGCTAGTCAATACTAATTCTTGCAAAAAATATAAAAAGAATTATATTATTATTAAGGCTTTTGAATGAGTCGATTGCCTGTTAAAGACAACACGAAAGCGAGGTGAGATATGAGAACGATGGAACTACGAAAAATTGGAATTTTGCTTATGCAAATTGATTATGAGCAAATGTTACTTACACGTTTGTTAACGCAGGAACGTTTGCGTTCGGCTACCGTTTATCAAGAGGAAATTCAACGCATCGAAAAACTTCGTAAGCATGTATTACAAGAGCTAGCGGAGCTGGTACGGCAGCGGTATTGGAGAGGTTCCAATATCAAAGGTCGAACCTGAAATAGTTGACAGTAAATGAAGATTTCATACACCTCTAAAGGGATTCTCTGACAACCTTTTTTGAGGTGTGTGGATGGAATACTAAATAGTCTGCTGGTCTACTGTTGTAAAAGTGCCTGTTTTGTTGTATTGTTGAATAATGTCAAATAAAAAAAGAGAAAAATATAGTAAAAATTTGACTTTTGAGAAGAGAGCAACAGGTCTGTTTTATTTATTTGATAAAAGGGTTTTTTTGCTTTTGTTCGGAGTTTTTGGTTGTTTATTTGTTTTTTTAAACACGATAACCCACGAAGAACAAGTAGCATCTCATCTTGAGAAAGCGTTAAAAATTGAGGAAGAAACACCAAAGATAACAAAAGAAGATTCTGTTTGGATGCAAGAAAGTCTGCGGAAAGTTTTTCTGGGTTTTGATGACAAAAAACGGCACGAAATATTATTGCAATCTCAAATCATGCTTGCAAAAAACAGAGCGCAATTGATGGCGTTGAAAAAACAGTTAACACCGTTTTTCCAAGAACAACCTAAGATGCCCTCTGCGCGGCAATTACAGTTTGCTTTATGGGAGCTTAGTAAGCCCAATGGCGTACTGGATGATTGCGCTATTTTGTTGCGTAAGTGGAGACAAGAGGGTTTGTTTCGGGGGACGCATGGGGTTGTTCGTCAAGAGGGATGGGGAAGAGAATATGCGTCAAAAGTTGAGAAGACCCTGCTATTTGTACTCAATGTGTTGAGCCGGCCTCAAGAGCGTAGAGAGATGTGGATAGCTCAGGCAAATGAGAACGTTCAATTGTTGTATTCTTGTGTTGTTCCCAGTCGTTTTCAGGCATTGTTTTCAGAAATTATTTTGTATTCTCAAATGCGGGGTGTTTTGCATTTGCCTAACGCGGGATTTGTGTTTGGTGGGAATACGCAGCGAGGTTTGGATTGTGTTGGTTTAACCAATTTTGTCCTAAATATTCCGAATGATTTACGTCCACGTCATATGGCTTTTGCCTGGCAAAAGCAGATGCATGTCGATGTACATCCTCTAGACAAGCGTCACTGGGATTCAGCTTGGGAACAGGATCGTATTATAGCAGCACAAAGTCACTACGAGGCCATTCAAGCACCTGCTTCTCAGGCAGGTGATGTGGTTGTTCTCATGTGGGAGGAACCAGCAAAGCATCGTCGACATGGCCACGCATTTTTGATTTTAGAGGTGCAAAGTGGTTTTTGGGACATTCTAGAGTGCAATCGAACCAATGATAAAAGGCGAGATGGTTTTGCACGACGTCGCATTCCATGGGATCAAACCAAGCGAGGAATTGCAACCTATGTGTTGCGTCCTAGGTGACTTAATCAACTTCTTGCACTTGGCAAGTTGTGTCGCAAAATTGGCAAGGGCCGGATTCGGGACACAAGGCGGTCGGTAAATGATTCAAATTAGTGAATGGTGCTGGTGGTACAACCCCTCCAAACTTGAGCCAACGACACTTCATGACTCCAGCGTCGCCTCCTCTTTGAGTAGCACAAACACTGTCTCGGCTCACTACAACTTGACTAGCTTGGAATCCTGGAAAGATAGGAGTATTCCAATCAAATGAACATGTCACTTGTCCGTTAGCATCCACAGCGCATAGATATTGATCACCCGTTTGGAAAGTGGCACCGATTTGTACAAAATTCTGTTCGCTAGGCAAGCTGCCAGGAGCGTCGTTGCCCCAACAGACAATTTCGCCTCCGTTAGTGGCATCGCCTGAATCGTTGATGATAGCGCAGAAAAAGTTCATGCCACCGACAATCTGTTTTGTGAATTTTTTACCTGCAGAGCTTGGGTCTGGAATGTTGTTTTGCAACGCATCGTCGCTGGAATTATCTCCGAGAGGACCGTTATCGCCTCCCCAGCAATAAAGATTTTGTGTCCCCGCTTGCTCTTGCAAGGCACACATCGTTCCAACAAACCAATCTTCTCCTATCTCCTCTAACTTTCTTGTTGCTGATGCTAAATGTACGTAGCCACCATTGACAGGTCGGTCGTGAATAATTTCATTTTGCATTGGATAGTGAATTCCCTGATCCCATCCCCAACAAATTACTGCTCCGTTACTACGTAGTGCACAAGCGGTTCCCCTGGCCGGAATACGCACCTGCACCAGGTCTGTTTCATTGGTGGGAGCTCTATTTTTGAGTTCAGACACATTGCCGTTTGTCCAACACTCTACCCTTCCTGCACTGGCGCCTGGTGTAACAGCTTGAATAGAACAAGCTCCTGCAAGAGTGCCATACACGTCTAAAACATCTGTTTCGTAGATAGCACCGATTACGTCAGAATTATCTCCTAAAAGTTCTAGGTTTCCGTTTGTTTTAACGCCGAAGAAAATATCTTTGGCTATGGCAATTTGTGTGTAAGGTCCTAACACTACCCTGCTGGGAATTTGACCGTCTTCGTTATCTCCTGCACACAACACAGTGCCACTTGTGGTGGTCATGCAGTGGGAGGATTCATCGAATTCTACAAACAGGGAGACGGACATGGATGCCACCGATGTGGTGCCGTTTAGCACATTACTGGCAGCACCTGGACCCCAGCATTCTACTGTGTTGTTTGCGTCGTCGTGAATCACGCAGCCAAAGTCTACGCCCGCTACAACATCTTGATAAGGCCCGCTAGCTCCTGTTGACAGAACACTGACATTCAACATTTCTTGAGCAGGATCATTCGCAGTGCTGCTGTTCATACCAAAGCATTCCAGGGCTTTGGTTGTTGTCAGAGCACAGGCAAAATCGACTCCTATAGATACCTTGTTGTATGTTCCATTCAGTGTATTCCCGGTAGTAACGACGTTTTGCGTGTCGTTCCCAAAACAGACAAGGGAACCATCTGTAGATTGGATGTAACAGACTACATCATCTCCGCCCGACACAAAGGAGGCGTTGCTTAAAGAAACAGTTGCTATGCCATCCCCTGTAGAGACAGATACTCCATTATGCCAACAGCTTGAGCCAGAACATTCTGCTCCCCAACAGTCTAAGTTGTTATTTGCATCGATTGCACACATAGCACTGCCTGTTGATTCAATGCGTTCGTGGTTTGAAGGGCCAAGGGGTGCTGCAGCAACAACTTCTCCAGCCCCAGCACATGTGATGAAACCGGATGAGGTAATGCCGCACAAAGCTGCATCTCCTAAAGCGATGTCAGAAAGCTCCTCCCCGTTTAAGTTGTCGAGATAATCCGAGTGTGGATCTCCGGTACACAAAATATGGCCCGTGGAATCGATGGTGCTTCCTTCTACCAGTGCGCAACTAGAGCCTGAGGCGTTGATGTCTACTTTGAGGACATAGTTTTCACCGTGTCCTAAATCGCATGTTTCAGCAGGGACTCCCAAGGGGGTGTCGATTTGAACAATTCCATCACCGCAGCGAGCACCTACACAACCAGATGTGTCAAGTTTGCAGTCTTGCGTGCAAGCCAGTGTTCCTTCGTAAACTAGAAAGTCAGAACATGTATTACTGCCTAGGTCAGCCCCATCGCATTGTTCTCCAAGGGCTGCTTGTAGTATTCCATCGCCACAGAATCCAGTGTCAGGGATGCATAGATTAGAACAACCATCTCCATTCACATTGTTACCGTCATCACATTGTTCGCCAGAAGTTGCTTGTAAGATTCCATCGCCACAGAACTCTTTGAGGCAAATGGCTGAACACCCATCTGAACCCACATTATTCCCATCGTCGCACTGTTCACCGATGGCTATTTGTAAAATGCCATCACCGCATAGCTCGTTGCCGCATGTAGAAGAACAACCGTCCGCACTGATTTTGTTTCCGTCGTCACATTGTTCTCCGAATTCGATTTGTCTAGTCCCATCGCCGCAAAAGCGAGCATTTCCCAGGGCTAATCTACAGGAGCTGTTACACACAAGACACTCTATGTCACCGTAGTTACAACTTTCTGTTATGCTATTTCCATCGTCACAGTGCTCTGCGTTGAGGCCATCAATGATGCTGTCGCCGCAAAAGCTGGTGGCTCCTGGTGATAATTGACATTTATCATCACAAATAACGCAGCTTGTATCCCCGTAATCACAAGTTTCTATTGTTCTGTTTCCATCGTCACACTGTTCGCCCTCTAGAGTTTCTAGCGTTCCATTACCACATGCGGCGCTTATTGTAGTGTCTTGTAGAACCGAGTTTTGAATGGTTGCTAGCGTTAAAGGCCCTTCTTCTGCTTGCCCTAGAACATCTGTTTGAGGAGGTAAGCAAGCGCTGGAGGCGAGCATTCCTAAAAAAACCAAGAAAATTTTCATAACAACTCCCTGCATGTATTACTATATATAATAAATAAAATGGAAAATTCATGTCGAAGAATTTTTAATGAATTTAAATTTTAGATATGGATTTGTTAGTGTAGATATACCTGATTTATTAAGTCTTTTTTAAAATTCATAATCGCATAAGAATGCGCTACG
>JBCCES010000035.1:0-10038 GCA_039030115.1 Myxococcota bacterium | reverse complement strand
CCAAAGTGGATAGGTCATGACATGCTTGGATCCGCCTGTGTTGTACTTTGGTGAGTTTCCAACCGCGAGCATCAAATAGGGCGTGCAGAGCGCGGATGACTCCCTCTGCCATACCCTCTGCTTTGCCTTCCGCCTTGCCTTCTCGAATTAATCTTTCTGCCAACGTCATCACGCCCTCCTGGGTTTGAGGGCCCAGCACCTGTGCCACTTGCGTTTGCACCTCCTCCAGTTTTGGATGCTGGGCTACACTCATATAATAACGCATCAATGTCATGAACGCATCCATTCCTGTGGGGCTTTCAAGCAGTGTCTGCAGAACCTGTTGCCACTCTTGTAGATGTTGCAGCAGCTGCTTGTCATTGCGTGCTGATTTCAGAAACCACAAGGTTGCTTTTACGTGGGCCAGCACGGCTCTTTCTCGCAACTCGTGCTCCTGAGCGGCTTGCAGATCCTCCAGCTCGTAGGTCAAGTCGGGTACATAATGGGACATCTTCCCTAGCGTTTTTGGATCAAACAGGCTGGCAAAGTTCCGACAGACCCGCCAGCGCCCCGCACCGTGGTAAATGACCACGGGAATAATCACAGGTAGATGTTTGGCTTTGGGATGTTGCTTGACAAACTGCTCCCAGATGCGTCCCATGTATGTCAGCAGCCGCAACGGAAAGAAGCGATCTTTTGGATGGGATGAGAGATGCTCGTATAAAACATACACGAAGGCTTGCCGGTTTTTTTGTCCTTTGAGCTGTGCTGCAAAGAGGAGATCGGACTCTTTTGCCCGCAACTGCTTGTCGATAAATTCCCCCGCCTGCAGGGTAAGGGTGGATAGATCCAAAGCTTGTATCACCGCGGCAGGCAACAGGGACTGCAGCTGGCTGGCGGCATTGTGCGGATCAGAAAAAACTTGCTTCACAAGTCGGTCATGCGGTGTTTGAATGGAGTCTTGGCTCATGGTGTTTTAGTAAATTGGCTATGCGCAACATCTTTCGTTTTCATTCGTCACCTGTTTTCGCAATGGTAGCAGATCTCCTGCCGCGTGTGTGTGCATGGATTGCCAGATTGTTGAAAGCGGCGTGGATTTTTTTATTTCAGGATGGATAAGGAGGGTAATACCTGCTCTCTTAAAATCTCTTCATGCGGCAGCCCTGCTCCGACGTCATTGACACTCCCTCCGCAATCTAGGGTGTGTCGTCAAATAGGTTGACAAGGATCCTGCAATTTGCTGGGTTCAAAAGGTTACGTTAGCGTGTTGGCGGGAAAGGAGGATGTGTGCACAGGTGTCCATAAGCTCTCATCTATTTTTGCATGGCAAGCGCATTGTGCTAACGCGACCACAACATCAAACCAGTGCTTGGGAGGCAGCCTTGACACGTTTGGGTGCACATGTCGTGTTGTATCCCGTATTAGCCATTCAATCTCCACAGCAGCCAGCTCCTTTCAAGCAAGCCATCGAACAGGCACTTGAAGGACGGTTTTCTTGGATTGTGTTCAGCAGCGCCAATACTGTGCACGCCATCAAGAAACAGCTCGATGCGCTGGGGGGGAATGGTCAGCTACCTACACATGTAAAACTAGCAGCTGTAGGCAACGTCACAGCAAAAGCCATTGAGCAGCAATTGAGAAAAACAGCACATTTTGTGGCTCCTCGGCCTAACGGGCAATGCTTAGGGCAAACCCTACCTCTTCAGGGTGAGGAGACCATTTTGTTGCCTCAAGCGCAAAACGCACAACCCAATTTACAACAAGCACTGCAACAACGCTCGCGAAATGTGTGTGTCGTAACGGCGTATCGCAGTGTGCCCCATTGCCCACCGCAAAATCCCATGGAGGTTTTTTGCCCTTTGCAAGGCCTTTGTGTTGTCTGTTTTACCAGCGGGTCTAGTGTGACAGCCTGCTTGGCAGCATTGCAAAAGCATCGCGCGCTGGCATTATTAAACGACTGTATCATTGCGTGCGTTGGGCAAAGCAGCATACAAACGGCCACCCAAAAAGGGTTATCTGTTGGGATCGCTTGCTATCATGCTACTTTAGAGTCGTTGGTATACACATTGCGAAAACGGTTTGCATGAATTGTGCTATTTATCCTGCAGTACGGCCCAGGCGCTTACGACAAAAGGTCGGTTTTCGGCGTTTGTTTTGTGAAACGCATCTGGGTGTAGACGATCTCATCTGCCCTCTGTTTGTGCACGAAGGGCTATCGCAAAGCCAACCCATTGCGAGCATGCCGGGTCAGCAGCAACACGCTCTTGGCGACCTGCCAAAGCAATTGGATGGCATTGCCTCCTTGGGGATCCCTGCTATTTTGCTGTTTGGCATTCCTCAATCGACCGATGAAAACGGCAGCATAGCCCTCAGGCAAGAGGGCATTGTACCCCGAACATTGCGATTGATTAAGCAACGCCATCCGCAATTGGTAATCATGACCGATCTCTGTTTGTGCAGTTTCTTGTGTCATGGCCACTGCGGTCTTGTCACCCCAAGTGGGCAAGTTGATAACGACAGCACGCTGCAGCTGTTGGGAAAAATGGCGCTGCTTTATGCACAAGCCGGAGCCGATGTGGTAGCGCCGTCAGGCATGATAGACGGCATGGTTCAAACAATTCGCCACAGTTTAGATAAGGCAAAACAGCAACATGTAGCTATTTTGAGCTATGCAGCAAAACAGGCAAGCCACTTTTATGGCCCCTTTCGCCATGCAGCCTGTAGCAGCCCACAGTTTGGCGACCGACGCAGCTACCAAATGGACCCTGCCAATGCTCGTGAAGCGATGCGCGAAATGCAGCAAGACAGGGCCGAAGGCGCCGATGCTCTCATGATAAAACCTGCCCTGCCCTGTCTAGACATTGCTCACTGGGCACGCCAACAGCTCAATATCCCCCTGGTTGCCTACCAAGTCAGCGGTGAATATGCCATGCTGCATGCAGCAGCCCAAAAAGGGTGGCTGTCGTTACAACATTGCGCCTTAGAAAGCCTGCTTGCTATCAAACGCGCTGGCGCCGATGCCATTGTGACCTATTTTGCCCAAGATTGCGTCCGATGGTTACAAAAACAAAAGGAGGGTGAGTACAGCAATGATAAAACCAGCTGAACTGCAAACCACGCAAGTGACATCACCCATTGGCTCCATGCGGATTCAACAGCACAAACAACACATTGTGAGCATGGGATTTGAGACACAGTCTCACCGAGAGGCGCAGCCTCATCGACAAGCACAGCCTCCTACCACTGCCTTGCTGCGCGAGGCAGCCACCCAGCTACAAGAATACTTCGCCGGTAAACGCTACGCCTTTCGCCTACCCCTCATGCCTTCGGGTACGCGCTTTTATCAGAAAGCCTGGCAAGCCCTGCAGCAGATTCCCTACGGAAAAACAGCGAGCTATCAACAGCAAGCCGAGACGTTAGGCTCAGGCAAACTGGCCCGGGCTGTAGGGCGAGCCAATGCCTGCAACCCTGTGCCGCTGGTTGTTCCTTGCCACCGTGTGATTGGTAAATCAGGCCATTTGACCGGCTATGCTTGTGGCCTGCACCGCAAGCAGTACCTATTGCAACTGGAGGCAGACACTCTCAAAGCTTTAGATTTTTTACCACTGCAACAGCAACATCTTGCCCTCATGCATACCTGGCTCAATACTCCCCATGTCAATACGTGGTGGGAAAACAGACCTTGGTCGGTACAAGAGATTGCAGACAAGTATGGTTCACAGATCCATAAAAACACAGGTGTAGACGGGTTTATCATTCAGATACACAAGCTTCCTGTGGGCTTTATTCAGCGCTATATCATGCCGAATCATCTGCCCGAAGTCTCTGACGCACAGCTTAAAAAGCTACAAAAACAGATGGGGGCATCGGATGGTGTTGGGTTAGACATGTTCATTGGCGATGCCAATTGGGTCGGTAAAGGGCTGGGGCCTGTGGTATTGCATCAGTTTCTACAACGCCATGTATGGCCAAAATGGCATGTTGCCGTGGCTGATCCTCATCATAGCAATACGCGTGCCCTATCCGCTTACACCAAAGCGGGTTTTCATTCGTTGAATCACCAACAGGTTACAAGCAGCACTTACAAGCCTTTGCCAATGCGGGCTATTAGGCCCACAGCATAAAACCCTACAAAGGGAAATGTTCGTTTTCTGCCCTTTAGATAAAAAACGAACCTCCGAAGAATCACTATGGATTTGATGTTTTCATGAAAATTCCGTGAATTTTCCATAGGGTTGACAAAAATCAGGTTAATAAACTAAAAATCAATAAAGATTTACCAAAATAAGGAAGCGATATCATGAAAACAAAGATTGGCAAGATATTTGTATGGATAGCATGTGGATTTTGGGGGCTTGCTGTTCCCTTACACGCCATGCAATCCAACAATTCCCCTCGTAACCCCTGGCTACAGCGCTCTGTGCAGGTTTGTGAACAAGCACCTGTTGTTAACCAACGGGATATTGAAGAGGCGTTACAGGTGCTTCGAAAACTCCCCAATCGCTTCAATTGGCAAGATGTGGAGCAAAAAATAGAGAGAGATTTTGATCAAATTCGCATTGTAGTCAACAAAAAGCTTCATAAACATAAAGAAGTATCATGGGCTCTGCGCTCCAGCTTGAGCAGGCTTGTGACAAATAGCCAGGATAAAATAGATCCCAGAGGAATTTATGAGCACGCTCTTCACATGTTGTTTGTTTTACAAGAGGGTGTTTTTCAACCGTTGGAGCCCGAAAGCACTGCACAAAAACTCAACGGGAAGCAATTCAATGGCATTGACTGCGGTTGGATTCCCAATCATGTCTATACAGTCCAAAAGCTGATTCTTATTTATGCTATCTACGTGGCTTGCAACGGTGATCCAGTATGTTGGAAACAGGCTTCGCAACAACTTTCTATAAAAATGAACTACGTGTATCCGTGCAAGATTCTTGAAATCCTGAAAAAACCTTTAGCAGGCAATGTACTCTTGTTCCCTTCAGGCAGCTTTTACATGCCTCATGCAGGTTATGGATTTGGCTTTGGCCGTGAAAACGATTCCATCGACAGAGGGTGTGAATGTACGGTTTTTTGTCGTAACATTGCTGGCTTTGCAACGTCTTGGGCGACGAGTGACTTAGCAGATATGTGGTTTCAATTAAATGGACGACCAGGTCAATACAAATCTATAAAACGACAGAAACAACAGCGCGAAAGTGAGGATTATCAACAGCTAATTGCTGTGCCTGTCGAATTTAAATGCCTGCAAGCAGGCGACATGATAATTAGAAGAGGGTTAACCGGTGTTCATACTCTTTTTGTTCACAGCAAAAATTCGGAGGAGGAAACGTTGCAAACCGTGGAGTGCACTCGAGGAATTTTCATCAACAACAATAGCCTCACAAAGAAACGCAAAATGGAAGGTTTTTACACAAATCGCATTCTTTCATGGGAGGCGTTAAAACAGGAGGGGGATATCTATGTATTGCGCAAAAAAATGATCCCTAAGCCCATCAATGCTGGGTGGAAGCGTTCTAAAATGTGATTGGTTGTTGTTATAGGTGTATGCTTGTAGCTAAGGAGTTGCCAGCATGCACACTTTTTCAGACATAGAAAGTACCGAAACATCTGCGAAAAGCTCCGGCACTCTCGCCTGCGTCGATCCAGAGATTGCCACCCTTGTTGATCAGGAGCGGCATCGTCAAAACCGCGAGATCAATCTCATTGCCAGCGAAAACATTGCTCCCCACGCTATTTTGCAAACCCTGGGCAGCGTGTTGGTGAATAAATACGCTGAAGGATACCCAGGCAAGCGCTATTACGCCGGTTGCGAGCTGTACGATCACATGGAGCAGTTGGCTATTGAGCGAGCACAAAGTCTGTTTCATGCACCCCATGCCAATGTGCAACCCCATTCGGGATCAAGTGCCAATTTAGCGGCCTACTTTGCACTGCTTTCACCATCCGACACCATTTTGGCCATGCGTTTAGATCACGGTGGCCATTTAACACATGGATCAAAGGTCAATTTTTCGGGTCGCCTGTTTAACGTGGTGCATTACGGTGTTTCGCGGCAAACCCATCGTATTGATTATGAGCAAGTGCTGCAATTGGCTAAACAGCATCGACCAAAACTGATTGTTGCAGGCGCTTCGGCTTACCCCCGCACCATTGACTTCGCCCGTTTTGCAGACATTGCTGCACAAGTAAACGCCAAGCTCCTTGTGGATATGGCTCACATTGCAGGGCTGGTTGCTGCAGGAGAACACCCCTCCCCTGTTCCTCATGCTCATGTGGTGACAAGCACCACGCACAAAACCTTGCGAGGCCCGCGGGGCGGGTTGATTTTGTGCCAAGAGGCGCTGGGCAAAGCAGTGGATAAACAGGTTTTTCCTGGCTGCCAAGGAGGTCCTCTCATGCAAGCTGTGGCGGCTAAGGCCGTCTGTTTTCATTTGGCTGCCGAGCCACAGTTTCGTCGCTATCAACAGCAAGTTATACACAACGCCCAAGCTCTAGCCCACGCTTTAAAGCAAGGGGGCTTGCCTCTGGTGAGTGGAGGGACAGATAACCATCTGTTGTTAATTGATCTCACACACACAGATCTTTCGGGACAAGAGGCTGAACGCACTTTAAGCCAGATCGGCATTGTGACAAATAAAAACAGCATTCCTTTTGATTCCAAGCCTCCTCGTGTTACCAGCGGAATTCGGTTGGGTACTCCCAGCGTGACCTCTCGGGGCATGAAGCAACCGCAGATGCAGGTCATTGCCGACTGCATTGTGCAAGCTCTTGCAAAACGCAATGAACCGGATAGCTTGCGGATGATTGCCAAACGCATCTCTGATTTGGCTTTGGCTTTTCCTGTTTATGCATGAGTTCTCAAGTATCCTGATTTTTGATAGAGTGGAGGGTAAACAAATAGGAGGTAAAAATGATCTCTTTTTCCCGTTTTGCCATTTCAAAAATGAGTGGTCGCGTTGCTGCCGGCAAGCAGATTTGCACAGGCGTTCTGGCTCTTACTCTTGCTGCGTGTCAAACTGCTCAGGTGCGCTCTACCGAAAAGCAAGCAAGCCCATCGATACACATCCCTCTTTTTGCTGATCAGACAAACAGACAAGTCGTTGTTGTTACAACGGCCGATTGGAATGCAACATCGGGTGTGTTGAGGCGTTTTGAATGGACAAAAGGGGATTGGCAGCAGGTAGGAAAAGATGTTCGGGTTGTTGTCGGAAAAAATGGCCTTGGCTGGGGAGTGGGGTTGCATAACTTTCCTAAACGGGCGGGCGAATCAGAGAGAAGAGAGGGAGACAACAAAGCTCCGGCAGGATTGTTTCGCTTAACGCAAGCTATGGGATATGCAGCTGAAGAAAACACGCAACTCCCTTACACCCAAATCACGATCTACCATGAGTGCGTAGACGACACTGCATCAGCGCAATACAACCATGTTGTTGACACGCGTCAAATGCATAAAACCTGGAGTTCTTGGGAAGAGATGAAGCGCAATGATGAGCTTTATCGATACCTTGTAGTAGTAGATCACAATGGAACTCAGCCATCGGAAAAGCCCATTCCTGGCAAAGGAAGTTGTATTTTCATGCATGTTTGGCGATCTCAGGAAGACGGTGTTAAGGGAACTGCTGGTTGCACAGCAATGCCTGCAGAAAACGCTGCCGAATTGATGCATTGGCTAAAACCCGGTGCTGTTTTAGCCCAATTTCCACAACGTGTATATGTGACTTATCGTCAAGAGCTGGGTCTGCCGCAGCTACCGGTTGCTAAACAGGCTAAGCGCTGACAATTGAATCGCTTGCACATATGATGAATAGTGCAAGTGATAAAATGAGCACAACAAGTATGTACCTGACAGCTGTTTGCCGCCACAGCAAGCTTCAAAATCGTTTTGCACTTCCCCCCCCCCTCGCCGGCGCTATATTGGGAATGCTGCTGGTGTTGGGTTGTAAGAACCCCTGCAAAGAACTAGCAGACAAAGTGTGCTCATGCAAAAGCACGCTGACTGAGCAACATGCTTGCCAAACCAACATCAATGCCCGTAAGCGTTTTTATGAGATTCCACGCACAGAAAACGAACAGGAGTGCCAGCGCATTTTAGATGCCAAAACATGTACATGCAACGCTTTGGATCTTGGTCATATTGAAGGGTGTGGTATGACACGTGCTCCATCAACCACACAAAGCAGTGAGGGAGCAACTGCACAAGAGGTACCATGAACTCACAACAATCTACCACAATAGACTCTCTGCAAGAGCGCCTGCAATGCTTGCGCAACGAGATGATCCGGATGCAGTTAGATGCTGTATTGGTCTGCTCTACCGACATGTACTTGAGCGAGTATGTGCCCATTAAACAGAGTGTACGGGCTTTTTTAACAGGTTTTACCGGCTCTGTCGGTGATGCTGTTATCACCCAAGACAGTGCCACGCTATTTGTGGATGGACGCTACAGGCTGCAAGCGAAACAGCAGGCACCCTATTTTGACGTGCAGGTGGTTGCGTTGGGGCAAAGCATTGAGCAAGCATGGTTGCAACATCTCAACACCTTTAAGACCCATAAAAGCCAACGGCTTTTCGTATCCCAATACTGCTTGAGCATGCAACTGTTTGCCCAACTTGCAAAGGTGGCAGAAAAAACGCAAAACCATCCCATACAGATTGTCACCGAGCAACAACATCCCCCTGTCTGGCACACCCTATGGCAAAATCTTGAAGAGCCTTCTCAACCGTTGCGACACGTTGCACAAACCATTACGGGCTGTAGTGTCGCCGAACGTTTAGCTGCTTTGCGTCCCTTTTTACAGCAACATCAACTGCAGGGTTTTTTTGTTGGTTCCTTGGATGCCATTGCTTGGCTAACAAACTTGCGCGGCAGCGACTTTGCAAGCCAATCGGTCTTTGCAGCACAGGCTGTGCTGTTACACGACAGGGTTTTGCTGGCCACATCGCATGGGCGTCAGATCCCCTCCCAGTTGGAGCCTTGTGTGCATGTCACCTCTCAGTTGCACAATGCTTTGAAAAAGCATCTAGGCAACCGTTTTCGTGTAGGCGTAGATCCCCGTTCGACCACCCAAGCAGCTGCAACCATGCTGCAAGAAGCTGGCGCGCACATCGTGAAACTGCCCAGCCCCATCGACCCCGCAAAAGCCCGCAAAACTCCTCAAGAGCTGCTGCACATGCGTAGCTGTTTTGCTCGTGCGGATCGGTGTGTGCATGCTGTACAGCAATGGCTATGTCGTGAAGTGACCAAGGGTAAACAGATCACCGAGCACAATGTAGGAGAACGCATTCGGCAAGAATTTAACGCATCAGGTGCTTGCGATGTCTCATTTGCACCCATTTGTGCAGCAGGGGCACATGGTGCCATTGTGCACTATACCCAGCTAGACAATCAGCAAGCGATTCAACCCGGGCAGCTGTTTTTAATGGATGTGGGAGCCCTGTACGAAGGAGGATATGCTACAGACTTGACCCGTACATTTTTAGTGGGAGATGAGTCGGTGCAAGCAACTCAAGAGCAGAAAAATCTCTTTACAGCTGTTTTGCAAGCTGCCATTGCTGGCATGCATGCGCGCATACCTAAAGGAACCTCTGGATCACAATTGGACGCTTTGGTACGAGGTCAACTGTGGCAACATGGTTTAAACTACGCCCATGGAACAGGTCATGGTGTGGGAATTCATGTACACGAAAGCCCACCGCGTCTATCGCCCGGTGGGCATGAACCTCTACAAGTGGGCCATCTGTTTTCTGTGGAGCCTGGAGTCTATTTGCCAAAATGGGGTGGGATTCGCATTGAAAACGTTTGTACATTAGTAGACGATCCCGAGCACACAGACTATACTTGCGTATTGCCGCTGAGCTTTGCTCCGTTAGACGAGCGTTTGATTGAGCTTGGGCAGCTGTCGCAAGTGCAGAGACGCTTTTTACGCTACTTTGCGTCGTGTTTTGCGACAGCTGCCCAAGCTCAATCAAACGCTCGTCTAACGGAGCAAAGCTCAGCGGTAATACGCAAGTATATTCTGCGTGCTCGGGATCGTCTACTAATGTACAAACGTTTTCAAT
>JBCCES010000034.1:0-10095 GCA_039030115.1 Myxococcota bacterium | reverse complement strand
TAAATCGCTAAAAGCCTATGTTATCCGAACGCATGTGCGTACACTCTCTCTTAGGCTCGCCGGCAAGGGCTCGCCTCTGCTCGCTGCCGGAACTTCCACCGGAAGTTCCTAACGCATGTGCGTACAGTCTCTTTCAGGCTCGCCAGCAAGGACTCGCCTCTGCTCGCTGCCGGAACTTCCACCGGAAGTTCCTAACGCATGTGCGTTACAGCTCGCAGCCTTGGCAAAGAGGTTCAATTCGCCTATATTAACCTGATGAAACACAATTTTAGGAAGTGTTAAAAAATTTCTAGGGCTTAAGAAATCAGACAAGAGGTCAAGATGGATTGGAGTAACTGGGTGAGTGCAGAAGGTCCCCTTTCGATGATTTTCTTAGTGACTGCCATGATGGCCGTGCTCTATTTTGTGTTGATCCGACCCCAAAGCAAACAACGTCAACAACATCAACAATTGATTGAATCCCTCAAAAAAGGGGATGAAGTTGTTCTTTCTTGTGGAATTGCTGGTCGTGTTTACGCCGTACAAGATCGCTTTGTACTGCTAGAGATTGCTGAACGGGTTCGCATTCGGGCCGTACGCGAAGCAATACAGGTCCGCACAAACAACAACAATGCACCCGCCGTACAATCCAAAACGGCTAAACAACAAGCTGTGCCAAAAGGAAAGTCGTGAGTACAAACTATAAAACAAGATTGCTGCTAGCCCTAGCAGCACTAGGGGTTGCACTGTATCTGGTTTTTCCTACTGCTGTTTATTTCTCCTTGTCTGAAAAACAACTGCAAGAGGTCAAGCAAGACAAAGATGCTTTCGACAAATATGTGCCCTCTTGGTCTAGCCGCTCTCATCTGGTACCTGGGTTAGATCTACAAGGCGGTATTCGACTCTTGCTTGGAGTAGATGTAGACAGAGCTTTGTCGGACAGAGCTTCGCGCCTTGCGGCACGTTTGCGTGAAAAACCTTTGGATAAAACCACTCCTGCTCCCACTGCCGTCAATCACCTAGCGCAGCAAGGGCAACCCAATGCCATTGCTCTAGAATTCACAACGAAGTCACAAGCAACCGCCTTTTGGAAACAGGCTCAAAAACGGTTCCCGGAGCTCGTGTTACAAGGCCAATCGGGTCAATCCCTGACGCTGCAATTTGATGCGGGTTGGGTTGCAAGAGCAAAATCAGACGCCGTTGCCCAAACCATTCGCATTTTACGCACACGCATCGATAGAATGGGAGTGACAGAACCTACCATTGCACGGCAAGGAATGGATCGCATTCAAATTCAATTGCCTGGTTACGATGACCCTCAAGAAGCCAAAAATCTGATTGGTCGTACAGCACAATTGGAATTTCGCATGTGCGACGACGACACCGACATCTTAGAAAAATTGCAGGATTTACCAAAGGATGTGCAATTGATTCGCAGCAATTATAGGCGTCCCAATGAATCTACCGGCAAAGATATATACCTGCAATTTCCTGCAAATCAACTGGAAGAGATAAAAAAATACTTGGCCCAGCAATCTTTTGCCAACCATGTCATTCGTTACGGCACCTTAGGAGAAGGCACAAAACAGATGCGAACGTTTACATTGCATACCCAGTTCCCCCTCACGGGAGACGATTTAGTCGATGCTCGAGTGACGTTTGGCTCTGACTTAGATCCGCGCCCTGCAGTGGCTGTTACATTTAGCCCTTCAGCAGCACAAACGTTTGATAAGCTAACGCAAAAATCCATTGGCAAACGGATGGCCATTGTGCTGGAAGATCTTGTAGACAGCGCCCCTGTGATTCAACAACGCATTTCCGGTGGCACTGCCTCCATCTCCATGGGAGGAGCTCGGCTGCCCGAAGAGATTATTAAAGATGCCAATCAGCTGGCTCTTGTGTTGAAAGCAGGCGCTTTGCCTGCTCCTGTCAGTTTTCGAGAAGAGCGCAGCGTGGGGCCATCGCTGGGAGCTCAATCGGTACAAGCCGCGCGACAGGCCTGCACGGTTGGCGCTTTTTTAATTGCCCTGTTTATGCTGGCCTATTATCGATTGGGTGGTCTATTTGCTCTGATTGGGGTCGCATTTAACCTGACGTTTGTCCTCGCGGCTTTGTCGGCATTAGGAGCCACCATTACCCTGCCTGGTGTCGCGGGTCTGTTGCTGACCGTAGGAATGGCAGTGGATGCCAACATCATTATTAATGAACGCATCCGAGAGGAATTGTTTGCCAAAAAATCTCCTGCTGAAGCCATTAAGGCTGGTTACGAAGCTGCTTTTAGCGCCGTCATGGATGCCAACATAACCACTTTTATTGCCGGTGTCGTGTTGTGGCAATTCGGTACGGGACCCATACAAAACTTTGCAACCACATTGCTAGTAGGCACCGTGTCATCTGTTTTTACAGCCATCTTCATCACCCGTATTTTCTTTGACATGGCCGTTGCACATCGCTTTCGAGGGATTACTTTATGAATTTGATTCGTTTCATGCACCCAAAGCACCCCATTGACTTCGCACGTCGATTCCCAGCAGCCGCTGTTGTTGCAGCAAGCTTTGTTACCTTTAGCGTTATTTGCCTGTTTGCAGTTGGCGTCAATTGGGGCATCGACTTTTTAGGTGGTACAGAAATGCAAGTGCAATTTCCCCAACCAGTAAACTCTCAAGACATTCGAGAAACCTTGCAAAGCATTGGCTTAGAAAAAAACCAAGTGCAACGTTATGGGTCTTCTAGCAACAACGAGATGCTCATCCGGATACAAAGGCTATCCAGTGTAAGCCCGCAAGAATTGGAGCATTTACAAAAACAGCTCAATCAGCACTTTGCCTCTCTAATAGACGGCAAAACCATTCTTGTACAACAGCCTACCAATGCAGTAGATCGCTTATTGATATCTATTCCTGCCCCCGCCCGATTGCAACAACAAGCTCAAAACCAACGTCAGCTTACATTGAAAGATCAAAAACAGGCCCTACTGAAACTTCTTCAGGAAAATAAAAATATCCATCTCCGATCCCATTCAGGTCAAAATTCTGTTGATCAAGCCATTGAACAAGAAGATCGACCAGCACAATCTCAAGTGATCTACAATGTGCGTATCGAAGGAATTTCTCGCCGGATTCACCAAGCCTTAAGCAAACAATTTGGCGACGTGGTTGTACGCCGAGTGGAATTTGTTGATAACCAAGTATCCAAACAGCTACGCACAGATGGTTTATTGGCTGTCGTGTATGCACTGCTCGCCATTTTGGTGTACATCGCTGTGCGGTTTGACATGCTGTTTGCCCCGGGTGCCATTGTCGGCTTGTTGCATGATGCCCTGGGAGTTTTTCTCATTTTCACCATAGGTGGCATGGAATTCAACTTGCCTTGCGTAGCAGCCCTACTCACCATTGTAGGTTACTCCATCAATAACACCATTGTCGTGTACGATCGTATTCGTGAAGCTGTTCCAGCAAGTGAACGTCGCCACATACCCCATGAACAACTCGTTCAACATATCAATAAAGCTCTTACAGACACACTGAGCCGTACCATTAACACCTCTCTCACAACGTTGTTTGCCAGTGTAGCTCTATGGGTATGGGCTGGAGGAGCTATTGCTGTGTTTGCCTTAGCTTTGTCGCTGGGCATTATTTTAGGTGGGTTTTCCACCACATTTGTTGCTCCAGCGGTCTACCTCAAACTGCATAAGTGGACTCTAAAACGGTCGCAAACTACCGCTAGTGCAAAGCCACAAGAAGAATCTACTCAACAAGAACGTTTGAGTCGTGAAGACAAATTACGTGGCGTTGTGTAATACCAAACCGACAGCCTTGTATGGCTATAATTTACTCTTGCTCTTCTTCTTCGCGGGTAACGCGCGTGATCTCTTCAACCGTTGTGAGGCCCTGTTTTACCTTATCTGCCCCATCTTCTCGCAGGGTCTTCATATCTAACTCACGCGCTTTTTGTTTGATAGTGGATGAGTCACACCGTTTGAGCACCAGCTGTCGAATGTCATCTTGCACCAACATCAATTCGTAAATACCAATGCGTCCAGAATAGCCGCTTTGTTGACATTGCTGGCATCCCTTTCCACGCCAAAATGTCGGCGCATCTTGTTCAGACAGATCCACCTCGTCTCGCTCTTCGGCTGTGGGCTCATAAGCCTCCTTGCAGTGAGGACAAATCGTACGTACAAGACGTTGTGCAACAACCGCAATGAGAGAACTTGACACCAAAAAAGGCTCTACACCCATGTCGATGAGACGGGTCACCGCGCCTGCAGCATCGTTGGTATGCAGGGTCGAAAAGACTAAGTGACCTGTTAAAGAAGCCTGTATGGCAATCTCTGCTGTCTCTTTGTCGCGAATCTCCCCGACCATAATGACATCAGGATCTTGACGCAAAAAAGAGCGCAAACCGGATACAAACGTTAAATTGATTTTTGGATTTACTTGCACCTGCCCTACTCCCTTGAGTTGATATTCAACAGGATCTTCAATGGTCAAAATATTCAAATCCGGTTTATTAATTTTAGACAAGCAAGCATACAATGTAGATGTTTTTCCTGAACCTGTTGGTCCTGTCACAGCAATAATGCCATGGGAGGATTTAATGAGCTTATTCATCAATTTATGATTTTGGGGAGAAAATCCAATGCTACCCAAATCACGCATCACGCTTGAGCGATCCAATAAACGCATGACAATCCGTTCTCCATAAGTGGTAGGCACTGTAGAGACACGAATATCCACATCTTTGCCGGCTACCTTTAATCGGATGCGACCGTCTTGCGGCAAACGCTTTTCTGCGATGTTGAGACCAGACATAATTTTTATGCGGCTAACAATAGAATTTTGGAACCGCTTGGGTGGTTTAATAATTTCATGCAGCACACCATCGATGCGAAAACGCACTAACATGTCTTGTTCAAAGGGTTCGATATGCACATCGCTAGCACCATCTTTGCTTGCCTGACTTAAAAGAGAATTGACCAGCCGAATAATGGGGGCCTCATCGTCTCCTTCAATATCTAATAAGTCCACCACCTCTTCATCTAGACCACCAACAATGTTTTCTGAAGAAGACTCTTCTTCTAACTCTGCCACAGCCGTTTCTGCTTGGCGCATAGCACGGTCGTACGCATTGTTAATTACTGAAGCAAGAAGTTCTGGAGATGTTACCTCAAGATCGACTTCTTGCCCAAACAACATCCGTAATTCATCACAAGCTTGGATACGCAACGGATCGCAACAAGCAACTTGCACATGACCTTGGGAGGAAAAGCCCAAAGGAATCATGCGGTTATGCTTGGCAAAAGAGATAGGCAAATCTTTCAACAATTCATCGGGAATGGTTTCTGAATCAATGCTATCTCTGTAAGGAAATCCTACTTGTGCGGCCAAAGCTTGGGCTAATTGTGCAGGTGAAAGCTGTTTTTGCGCCAACAAAATTTCACCAATGGATCCACCCTTTTCAGCTTGAATCAACAAAGCTTGGGAAATCTGCTGCTGGCCTACTTCAAACAGCTGATGAACAATTTCACCCAGAGGCTTGCCAACCAATTCACGTTGCTGCGCAGACACAGTCTGAGACGCGGCCTGAGCTTGTTGAACACGCTCTTCAGGTTTGGCCACTTGTCTCCTCCTGATCTTGCTCGCTCTGAGTTACAGGCACATTTTCCTGCACGCTTTCAGATGTTGGTTGAGAGGGTTTTTTATTCTCTAAAAGAGCTCCAGAACGCTCAACACCGTCTCGAATAATGGTCTCATCTTGTGTGCCAGGGCCACCATTTTCGACTTTTTGCAGCTCCCTGTGCACCTGTTGCATCGTTTTTTGCAGAGGGCCAAGTTTTTCATCGTAGCTAATGTAAGGGTTGTGGGGAGCCGCTTTTCTTCCTAGCATCATGCGAGAAAACTCCTCGCGTTCACGCATTTTGCGATGCAGCAATTTTTGATAATCTCCGTCGTTTTGAATGACATAGGGGGTCAATACCAACACCAAATTCCGCTTTTGAACCCTTTTTTCTTTCTTTTTAAATAGCAGTCCCAGCAGAGGAATTTGAGACAAAATGGGAACACCTGCCTCCACAATAGTTGTCTTACTACTAATGAGACCCCCAATCACTAGGGTTTGTTGATCCTTTGAAACGACTACGGTTTTGACAGATTTGGTATCAAAACTAGGACGGGTTTCATCTTTACCTACAGAAATTTGACCACCTAAATCGCTCACTTTTTGCTCAATTTCCATGCGTACTTGACCGTCTTCATTGACGTGGGGTGTCACAAAAAGCTCTAGCTTGGCGTCGTGATAGTTAATTTGATTGAGAGGAATTCCCAAGTTAGACGCCGAACTGCTGGCCCCTAAGCTAATGGTGCCTTCTGACACCGGAATGCGACTTCCCACAGACATGTCTGCTTTTTCATTGTTGAGTACTGTTACAGTGGGTGTAGCCAATACATCTACATTGGTCATGGTTTGTACAGCATGCAGCACAGCTCCAAAAGAGGGGACAGAGATGCTTGTGCCTGGTATGGAAAGATCCGACGGACCCATGACACCCAACGTGCTAATAAAGTTTCCCATGGCCAGGGCTGAGCCTGCATCGTTTCCCTGGGCCAAAGCCGTAGCTGTGCTTTTTGCTAATGTCTGACCACCTGGATTTCCCGCCACACCAAACCCTCCCCCTGGCACAGGAAATCCACCAAATACGTTGAGACCAAACTCATTGCCGTCGTTTAGCAAAATATCCATAATGGTGGCTTCAATGTGTACTTGCAGACGCTTTTTATCCAGACGATCGATGACTCCTCTGATGGCTCGGTAATCCTTTGAACTCGCTACAATGAGCAAGGAGTTGGTGCTTTCATCAGCTGATACTCTGACCTCACCTTCAAACACTTCACCTGTTGGCATCGGTGGACGAGGCGCGCCAGTAGTACGTTTGGAACTACTTGACCCACCACTACGAACAACCTTTTCAAGAGATTTGGCAATTTTTTCTGCATCGCCATGCTTCACATGGTACACGTGAATTTCATCTTGACTAAAGCCGTCCGCAGGAGGTTTATCTAGCATGGCCACAACCTCTTTAATGCGCTCAAATCCTTTTTTCGAAGCGATGATCATCAAACGATTGGTTCGCTCGTCTGCAATGATTTTCTGAATGCTAAAATCGTCACCAGATCCATCGTTCACGCCAGGAGATTTCGCTTTGTTACGAGCGTGTGCACGCCGAGCAGGGGAGTGATCTGACTCGACATCAAAAATCTGCTCTAACTTCTTTTGTACGTCTTCTGCTTCTGCATAAGACAACTCAATCATGTGAGCTTGATCTGAGACGCCAGGCACATCGATTTCAGCTAAGACTTCTTTGATACGCAAGATATTAGAGGCTCCATCTACTAACACCACAAAGCCGTCTCCCACAAGATGAATGCTCCCTGCACGACTCAATAAAGATCGCAGCGCCGAACGCACAGTGCTTCCAGACAGGTGTTTGAGTTCTAAAACGACAGTGACCATTTGCTTTCCTGAAGGCAACCGGTCGTCATCTCCATACACAGGACTGGCCATGCGGGTGGCATCATCCCGCTTGGTAATGGTATACAAGCGCCGCCTGTTTTTGCTCGGAGTAGGAACCCGCATTAAAACCAAGCCATTGGATTCTAAAGCCAACTCAAACATTCGCCGCGCCTTAGGCAGAGAAATGGGGTCTTGAGTCCAAGCATATACGCGCTTGGATAAAACAGTTTTCACAGACTCATCAAAGACCATCTCTGCACAATCTAAACGACTCATCTGCTTCACCATCTCCATAATGGGAGAGTTATCAAAATTCCAGGCAAAAGAACCTTCTGCTGGTTGACAAACAGGCAGATCTGCCTGTGCGATCTCCTCTTTTTTTGATTTTTCTTGGGCAGTAGGCTGTGCTTTTTGTTTGGAAAGCGATGACGGCTTAGGTTGCCGTTGAGTTTCAGGAACCTGCTTTGATGCCCTTGGCTGTTTAGGTTGAACCTTTCGGCTCGGAAACGATGAGGGTGACGATTTCTGTTTGGGTACAGCCATCTGCCCTGCCCAAACAACGTGTGTGGCCAGGATTGCACACCCACATATCCACAACATTCTGCTTTTGCTCATTGCGTTGTTCCTCTGCTGCTAACACACGTTTTTTTCATCGCCAAAGACATCTTTTCCCCTTATTTCACCGCATAATCTAACGTGCGAGAAGAGCCTCCCCGTTTGAGATCGATGGTAAAATGTTTTTTTCGGCGAAGCTGATCCAGCAAGCTCATGGCAACAGAAAGATTGTTCAATCGACTACCATTTACACTCACAAGAATGTCGCCGTTTTTCAGACCAATCCTTTCAAAAACAGAGCCGGCGCGGATGGAAAACACCTTAAAGCCCACCTGCTTGCCTCCTTCCAAATAAGGCACAGCTCGAGCATCCATGGCCACCTTTGCTAAATCATTCAAAACCCCGTCCAAATGCCCTTGATCAATTTCATAGGAACCTTCTGCTACTTCACGAACATCTCCGTCTTGACTCGGAGCGGGTTTTCCTGGGGCTGCTTGAGAAGGGGTTGCTTTTGCCTTCTTTGCAAGCTGAGATTCCATATCAATCTTTAGGTACTCGTATCGATGCTCTTTTTCGTTATACAGGTAAACACGGTTTGCCTCAATGCGAACCACCTCGCCAAGTCCCGCAAGACGGTTACAGGGAAACAGATAACCCTCTTGACAAAGGTTCACAGAATAGAGGCTAACCTGGTCTTTTTTAGCGTTGGGCACAATGCTTGCTAAAGAAAAATGCGGGTTAGCAAAAACAGCTGTGCCAACTAACTTCACAGGCAATTTACTTTCAACAGCATCTTGCCACCGGCCCATGTTACGATTGCTGTCTTTAGCCACCTCTTTTTGCACAACACCAGGTTTAACATCTTGTACAGCCTCTCGACGGGCTCCAAATAAATTACGTTCATTAGCAATAGAAAAATCTCTGCTTTCGGTAGGGGGTGTCAACGAAGTGGATTGAGAAATTTTCTGAGCATCGGGTAAAGAGCGTCGCAAAAAATAGGCAACAACAGATGCCACACAAGCAGCTAAAATACAGGCAGCAATGGTCAAAAAAATGACATGCAATACCCAAAAGCGCCGCCGAAACAGTTGTTCTATCATCTCACCCTTTGCGCTTCACAGCTGCTTCCCTTTTCACGTAGCAACTTCCTGCAAAACCTTTTCTCCTCTTAACGTGAGAGCCGTGGCACCCACAATGCGTACAGGTACACATTTGCCGATGAAGTCCTGGGAGCCATCAAATGCAACAATATGATCCCCCTGCGTTCTTGCAGACAAACGCACCAAGGATCCATCTCGCTTCGTGGCTTTTCGCTGGATAGGAACCGCACAAGGATCATATTTCGCTTTTGCTTCTACAAGGACTTGCAATTGTTTGCCGATGAGGCAGGTGTGGTGCTGCAAACTAATCTCTTGTTGCAACTGCAACATGATGCGATTGCGTTCTTGTTTCACCTGCCAAGGCACATCATCTGCTTGTCTACGGTGAGACACTGTTCCTGGCCTGGGAGAATATTTAAAGACAAACACGTTTTTGTATCGCACCTGTTTTAATAAACTCAAAGAGAGTTCAAAATCTTCCTGAGTTTCTGAAGAAAATCCTACAATCATGTCTCCCAGCAAGCTAATATCAGGCATGCGAGCACGAGCCCTTTGAATCAACTCCAAGTACTGCTGCCGAGTATAACCGCGGTTCATTTTCTTTAAGATGCGATCGCTGCCCGATTGAGCAGGAATGTGCAAATACTTGCAAATACGGTCGCAAGATGCCATGACATCCAACGTTTCGTCTGTGAAATCCCGCGGATAACTGGTCAAAAAGCGCAGTCGTTGCAAATGAGGGACCTCCTCGTGAATGCGAAACAGCAACTCAGCAAAGGACGTGGTACGACCAACAGCGTGTTGATAACAATAGTGGTTAATGGTTTGGCCCAATAGGGTCACCTCTAAAACGCCTCTATCTACCAGACGTTTGCTGAGTTGCTGTTTCGCATTCACGAGGAGGTCCCTCATTTGCAACGACTGCGCTTTTTGACCAGTTATCCGCGGG
>JBCCES010000033.1:0-10145 GCA_039030115.1 Myxococcota bacterium | reverse complement strand
TTATATAATATCATATCGCACCGTATTCGTACAGTCAATCTCTCCGTTTTGTCACAATGCTGTGCGATTGGGTGACTCTGCATAGCTCCTTGATTGCAAGCGTGATGGAAAGGCATGTTAAATTGATTCAGAAAAAGCGGAGGCCCAGGTGATCCATTGTTGGTTACAGAAGTATTTGCATGAAATTATTGACAAGCTGTACCCGGGTTCTCGCCAGCGGCTTGCACAAAAGCAATCGACTTTTTCCAGACAAGAAAAGGCCCTTTGGGCAGCCAATATACAGCAGCCCAAGTTTAGTGATCATGGAGATTATGCTACAAACGCTGCGTTAGAGTTGGCTGCTGTTTTGCATCAACCCCCCCGGGATATTGCGCACGCCATAGCACAGGTTTTAAAGCAGCACGATGCATCCATTGCCAACGTTGCGGTTGCAGGAGCAGGTTTTGTCAATATACACATCACCCCTATTTTATTGTCTAAAGGAGCGTGCCAAGCGTTACAACAAGAGCACAACTTTGGTCGTGGTCCGCAAAATACATGTAACGTGTTGCTCGAGTTTGTATCGACCAATCCAACAGGTCCTTTGCATTTAGGTCATGCTCGGGGAGCGTTTGTGGGAGATGCGTTGGCCCGACTGCTGGATTTTGCTGGCTACAATGTCAGCAGAGAGTACTATATTAACGACACGGGTGGCCAAATTGAGCAGTTGGCTCGCAGTATCTATGCACATTACTGCCAAGCCTTGCACCGTCCTTTACCTGATCCGTCCCAAGCCTACAACGGGCCAGATATTCAAAAGTTGGGTGGTGATATAGCCACACGAGAAGGAACTCAATGGCTCAATAAAGAGTCCTCTGAATGGTTACAACTGTTTGGTCAATGGGGTGTTAAGCACAGTCTCGCGAGCATTCAAAACACGCTACGAAAAGCGAATATCCCGTTTGATCGTTGGTTTTCTGAACGCAGTCTGCACGAAAATGGTTCTTTGCAGCGCGCATTGGAGGTCTATCGGCAAAAAGGGCTGTTGTACGAGGCGCAAACTACGCGTCAAGCGAACAGCAAGAAACGGCGTGAAGACAGTAAAGCAGCGCAACATGCACAACAGCAGCAGGGGGGGACATTTTTACAAACATCCTCTTTTGGTGATGAAGAGGATCGCATTGTGTTGCGCGCCGACGGTAGCCCTGCCTATTTTTTGGCCGATTTGGCCTATCATGCGGACAAATTTGCCAGGGGATTTCATCGTCTTATCAATGTGTTTGGTGCCGATCACGTGGGTCATGTCAATCGCTTAAAGGCAGGGTTAGCAGCCATGGGGCTTCCTCAACAAGCTTTGCAATGTGTTTTGGTTCACATGGTGCGTTTGGTTCGTCAAGGCCAGCAAGCGCGTTTCTCAAAGCGAGAGGGCAACGTCTATTTACTAGATGATCTTCTTGATGACATTGGCATCGATGCGGCTCGGTTTGCCTTTTTAATGCGTACCCCTGAATCTCCCTTTGATCTCGATGTGGATCTGCTTTGTCAGCAGGCAATGGATAATCCCGTGTTTTATGTGCAGTACGGTCACGCTCGTATGGCCACTCTTTTGCAACGGGCTGAACAAGAGGGTTTGCAAATTGACGATTTGCATCAACTGTCTGCAGAGGTCTGGCTAAAATTGGCTTTACCTGAGGAGAGAGAATTGTTAAAGGCGGCTCTTGCCCTGCCTCATGTGATACAACAGGCGGCTGCAGCGACTAGACCTCATCGTGTCCTGCACTATGCCTATGGCTTGGTGGAGCAATTTCACAGTTACTTTACAAAATACCGCAGCAGTGAGCGTATTTTATCTGAAGATCGAGAACTTTCTCAAGCCAGGGTTGCTTTGGTGCGTGTGGTGAAACTTGCTTTGAGCAATTCTTTAGGCATGTTGGGGATTCATGCGCCTGCACATATGCTTCCTAAAACATAAAAACCATGCAAAGCCATTGGAGAGCCTTCGGTATCGGTTTTGCTTTTGGTTTGGGGTATTTATGCATTCCATCAAGCCAGCATAGCCCTTCGGGGCCGCAGTGCCAGCGTGTGCAGTGGCTAAAAGAGTTGCGTTACCACACATCGTTTTCTTTTCCTCAACAACTCCTACAGTCGCCAGTGAAAACAGAACGTCAAACCCATGATCGCCCTGAGCGCAGTGTTGTAGGACCATCCTTTGTTGCGCCCACAAGTCCATCTGCCCATCACGAAGGTTTACGTGCTAACAACCTTCTGCAGGCGTTACAAAAAGCCTTAGGCAAAACAGCTCCCGAGAGTGTCAAGCATTGGCAATCGACTGCACCTTTGTCTTCCAGTACAGGTTCTCCTTGGGCCATTCAAGTTGCTACACGTGCCAGCCGTGAACTCGCTGAAAAACTGCAGCAACAACTGATTGCCAAAGGGCATGATGCGCGTGTTGTGCAAGGGTATAATCCCCACAGTTATGAGATAGAATATCATATTCGATTACACGGATTTGCTACGCAGTCGCAAGCTCAAAAATATCGTGAAAAATTTAAAAAAAAAGAGAGAGGTTTTTCGTCATTTTGCTTGCAGCAACCCTCCTCTAAACACATTCCTTAGCTTGAGTGTTGTTGCATTTCATGAGTTTTCATTTTATTGAATGTGTTTTTATTTCAGTGAAGAAAATAGGTTTGTTTTAGCGAGGATTTTGCGCAGTTGACAAAAGCCATCTGGTATGAACATGATCTGTGAACGGGCGCCCGTAGCTTAGCTGGATAGAGCATCAGACTACGAATCTGGAGGTCGCACGTTCGAATCGTGCCGGGCGCAGTGTTTTCGTAGGAAAATGAACGTTTTGTTTCCTGCATGGAGATTGTGTCAGTAAGAAGCCCTTGTCAAAAGCAAAGGCAAGCGTCTATAAGTTAGTGAGTAATGGAGACGTTATCAGGCAAAGTGGCTTTCGTAACAGGAGCCAGTCGAGGAATTGGTCGTGCTGTAGCTCTTGCATTGGCTCAGCGAGAGGCACGTGTGGTGTTATGTTGTGCAACACGGCAGCAACAAGCTCAGGAGATTGCTTCTCGTATTCAGCAAGAGGGTGGGCAGGCTTGTGTGAAGGTTTTTGATATTGCCTGTAAAGACCAGGTGGATCGTGTTGTCGGTGAGGTCACAAAGCAGTGGGGAGGCGTTGATGTGTTGATAAACAATGCAGGACTTGCCATTGACGGTTTGTGTGTACGCTTTACACAACAAGATTGGCAACGTGTGATACAAGTTAATCTAGCAGGGGCCTTTTTTTGTATGCAGGCTTGTGCTGTTGGAATGATGAAAAAGCGTTGGGGGCGTATTATAACAATTTCCAGTGTGGTGGGTCAGGCGGGCAATGCAGGTCAAGTGGCCTATGCTTCTGCAAAAGCAGGTTTGTTGGGTATGAGTAAATCTTTAGCCCTTGAATTGGCCAGTCGCAGCATTACAGTTAATGTCGTGTCTCCAGGCTTTATTGAAACAGACATGACAACGCAACTGGCTCAGCGTACAAAAGAATCGATTCTGTCTCAGATTCCCCTTGGTCGCATGGGAACTGCGCAAGAGGTTGCTGAGGCAGTGGCTTTTTTGGCAAGTCATGAAGCAGCCTACATTACTGGCCAGACACTGTCGGTAAATGGTGGACTGTATCGATCATAAACAACAAGGAAGGAGGAGTTACGATATGGAAGGAAGCGTTGAAGAGAAAGTCAAACACATTGTGGCAGATCAGCTTGGTACTGTGCCTGCAAAAATTGAGTTGGGGGCCAAGTTTACCGACGATCTAGAAATGGATTCCTTAGACGTTGTTGAAATGGTGCTTGCTTTTGAGGAGGAATTCGATGTGAAAATTCCTGATGATGAAGTCAAAAACATTGTCACGGTAAGTGAAGCCATTGCTTACATTGAGGCGCATGAAGGTGAAGGCAAGTCAGAGCCCAAAAACTAATCATTAGTTCTGGGTGATGTTCAGGTTCTCAAGGGAAGTGACAATATGCGTCGCGTAGTTGTGACAGGCACGGGAGTTGTATGCCCAGTTGGTAACTGTGTACAGCAAGCTTGGAGTGCTTTAGTTCAGGGTCGTAGTGGGATTGGCACAGTTTCTCGTTGGAAGGAGAAGGGCTTAGGGGTTACCGTAGGCGGGGAGGTTAAAAACTTCCAGCCGCAGGATTTTATTCAGCCTCCTAAGGACATTCGTCGCATGGATCGACTCATGCATCTTGCCATTGCTGCTTCTGTTGAGGCCTGGCAACAAGCTGGCTTTCCTAGCAAGCTGCAGTCTGAGCAGGCAGATAAGGCAGGCGCTATTGTGGGAGTTGGCTTTGTTGGCTTGGACTTTTTGCTTAACATGCACGACGTTTTGCAGCAGCAAAGCCCCCAGCGGGTGTCACCCTTCTTAGTGCCTGCGATGATTTCCAACCTTGTTCCAGGCTATTTGTCCATACGTTATGGGTTACAAGGGGGTAACTGGTCTGTTTCATCGGCTTGTGCGTCGGGTAATCATGCCATTGGAGAGGCTTTTAACCATATTCGTCAGGGGCTTGCTGATGTCATGTTGGCGGGTGGTGCTGAAAGTGCAATGCACCCTTTGGCAGCAGCTGGTTTTTGCAACATGCGGGCGTTATGTACAAGTAAAAACGATTCGCCGCAGGAAGCGAGTCGACCATTTGATCGCGACCGAGATGGTTTTGTGATGGGTGAAGGATCAGGACTCTTGGTGTTGGAGGAGTATAAGCACGCTAAAAAGCGCGGGGCTTCTATTTTGGCTGAGTTGGTAGGCTATGGTTTCAGTAGCGATGCCTACCATATTACGGCACCCTCTCCAGGTGGGCAAGGTGCTCAAAAAGCGATGCTTTATGCTTTAGATCAAGCTAAGATCAATCCTAAAGATGTGGACTATGTGAATGCCCACGGGACATCCACGCCTTATAACGACTCCACAGAAACCCGGGCGATTCATTCTGTTTTTGGCGACCATGCAAAAAAGCTGCAAATAAGTTCTACCAAATCGATGACAGGTCATTTACTAGGCGCTGCAGGAGGAATCGAGGCAGTGTTTTGTGTACAGGCACTGCAACGAGGTGAATTGCCTCCTACTATTAACTACCAGACTTCAGATCCGGAATGCGATCTCGATTACATTCCTAACGAATCGCGTCAATGTCGCGTAAAAACGGTGATGTCTAATGCATTTGGTTTCGGGGGTTCCAATGCTGTGTTGATCTTTCGCCGCGCGTCGTAAGTAACGTGGTTAAACAAGTTGAAGTAGGGCTGTAGAGAGGAGAAGGAGCGATGTATGGATCGCAAAAAATGATTGGAAAAGGAATTGTTTTTTTAGTTTGCTTTTTGTCTGTTTGTAGTTGTGATTCTGCAAAAGATCTCAAAGGTTCTCAGAACATTGAGGAATCTGCTACAAAAAAACTACGAAAATATCCTAATCACCAAAAAGTAAAAGAGGAGCTCGAAGAGATTTACAAAGATGTTTCAGGGTTTTCTGTTTCTCAAGAAGAGAGGAATTCCATTGATCAATCGCGTAGCTCCAACAGTACTTATGGAGAGTTAACTTTTGAAGGAATACAAAAACTTGTAGACGTGTTGCAGTTGAGTCCTGATGATGTCTTTTTTGATTTAGGGAGCGGAGTAGCAAAAATTGTGCTTTACGTTTATCGAGTAGCAGGTGTGCGTAAGAGTGTGGGTATTGAGTTGTCTAAAACGCGTCATGATGCTGCCATGGAAATTTTGCAACAGGTCCGCAAGCATGGATGGATACAGCCAGACAGGCTGCTTGAACTACAGCATAAGGATATTTTAAATAGCGATTTTCATGATGCTACAGTTTTGTACATCTGTTCTACATGCTATCCTAATGATATCATTCGGGGAGTTGTGCAGAAAATGTTACAGATTCCACGTCCGGTGATCTTGGTAAGTCAAAAACCGATCGAACATAAACAGCTGCAATGGATAAGAACTGTTGAGTTACCAACAACTTGGAATTCGAAAGCTCGGTGGCACATTTATAGAACTTCGTTATGATGGCAATGTGAGATTTATCGGGGTTCGAAAGAGTTAGAAGATTTTATGGAAACAATTCCCTTATTATATCATCCTGTTACGGCACTTGTTGTAGACAGTAGCGCTGCCTTTTTACGCAGTTTAGCCTTGCATTTGCCCGGCAACGATCGCGTTTATTGTTTGTGTAGTCATCCCATGTTGGCTTTAGAAAAATTGAAACAATCCGACGAAGAGGCAACGTTTATCAACCAGATGTGGGTAAACCCAACGCGACAATTGGATCAACAACAAAGTGCTGTGACAGCTAAACATGAGAACATTCAGGGACAGCTGAGAGACAAAAGCCGTTTTGGCAATGTTTTTGCTGTTGTGCTGGAGCATGAAATGTCACCTTTAAATGGGCTGCAACTGTGTAAGCGTATTGTCAATCCTTTTGTGCAGAAGGTCTTACTTACAGCGTCTGTTCATGAACAGATGATTGATAGAGCTAAACAACAGGGCTTGGTAGATGCTGTGATTTACAAGCACGATCCCAACATGCTGCAAAAGTTAAGTCAGGTTTTGCAACACGCTCAAGAGCGCTATTTTCATCTTATTTCCGCTGCCTATTCCGAAGCCTTGCAGATTGAAGAAGAGGCCAAGGCTTTCTTAGGAGATCGGGCATTTCGGGATTTCTTTGCACAGCTTCGTCAAGGATTGGGGACTATTGAGCATCATGTGTATGGGTATCCTGATGGATTTGTTTTGGTTGATGCATCGGGTACTTGCCACGGTTTGTGCGTGCAAACGAAAGAACAATTTGATACTTTAGCTGCAAGCTCTATTTTACAACAAGCCAGTGAGCAGGTGCAGCACGATATTCGCAAGCGCCGTAAAATGCTGTGTGTGCCTCGAGCTTGTTGTATGCCTCAGGCCCAACAGTGGGATGGTCACGTGCAACCAGCACAGGTCGTGTCTGGCCTCGACACCTATTATTGTGCCTGTGTAAGGGGGATGTTTCATGTATCTGAAGTAACGGGTTTTGCAACGTATGAAAACAAAATAGATCTTCGACTTGCCTCGTAGGCATGTATTGTTTTTCAGTTTATTGAGGAGTAAGGGTTATGGGTTCTACGCATATTCGTGTTCGGGGAGCCAGGGTTCACAATTTGCAAAGTGTGGATGTTGATCTTCCCCGGGATCAACTTGTTGTTTTGACTGGCTTATCTGGTTCTGGAAAAAGTTCTTTGGCGTTTGACACAATTTATGCTGAAGGTCAACGGCGTTATGTAGAATCTTTATCTAGCTATGCTCGGCAGTTTTTGCAAATGCAAGACAAGCCTGACGTCGATAAGATTGAAGGTCTTTCGCCTGCCATCAGCATTGAACAAAAAACCATCAGCCGTAATCCCCGCTCTACGGTAGCAACCATCACAGAAATCGCTGATTATTTGCGATTGTTATATGCTCGTGCAGGGCAACCCTTTTGTTATGGTTGCGGCAAGTGTATTGACGGCAAAACGTCTAGCCAAATTGTAGATGATATTTTAGTCAGTGGTTGCAAGGGCCAGCAAGCAACTGTCTTGGCTCCCATGATTCGACAGCGCAAGGGTGCCCATGTTGCTGTGCTGCAGCAATTGCGCAAAGAGGGATTTGTGCGTGTTCGCATCGATGGGGAAACGCGTCTTTTAGAAGAAGATATTGATTTGTCACCCCGTCAAAAGCACACCATAGAAGTGGTGGTTGACCGCCTCGTACTTGGTACACAGGAGCGGTCACGAGTTGCTGAAGCTGTGGAGATGGCTCTGCGTAAGGCAGGTGGATTGGTGCTAGTGATTTTGCATGGCGCCAAAGACAAAGGCAGCGCACAAGATGACGAAAGATTATTTAGTGAGCATTTCAATTGTCCTGACTGCGGTATCTCTTATCCAGAATTGGAGCCGCGTATGTTTTCGTTCAACGCTCCTCAAGGGGCGTGTCGGACTTGTAAAGGGCTAGGGAGTAGTCGAGCATTTTCTGAACATTTGGTTGTTCCAAATCCCAAGTTGTCTTTAGCAAAAGGGGCTATTGCGCCTTTTCGAAATCAGGCTCGTTTTACGGCTCAAATTTCCCGTGTAGCAAAAAAGGTGGGTTTTTCTATGAATACAGCATGGGGTGATCTGTCTGTATCTCATCAGGAGGTTGTGTTGCGAGGTCTGCCTCCTGAAGTTTTGTTTTCGGTCCATTCAGACAGTGGAAATGAATCATTCCCTTTTTATGAATCCTATGAGGGAGTCATGCCTTTGCTGCAAGAGCAGTATCGATATACAACCAGTGAAAACAAGCGCTCAGAGTTACAGCGTTATATGGTGAAAACGCCGTGTGATGAGTGTGGTGGCAGCCGCTTACGCAAAGAAGCATGCCATGTTCGCGTTGGAGACAAAAGCATTCATGAGGTCATGGCTTTTTCTGTTGAGCAGGCCCGGGAGTTTTTTTCTCGTCAGATCTTTTCGGGGAACCAACAGGTTATTGCTGCGCCCATCGTCAAAGAAATCCACTCTCGCTTGTCGTTTTTGGCTTGTGTGGGCTTGCCTTATTTGACACTGGAACGTTCGGCCGGAACATTGTCTGGCGGTGAGGCTCAACGGATTCGCTTAGCTTCACAGGTGGGTTCGGCATTAGCAGGGGTTTTATATGTGTTAGATGAACCAAGCATTGGTTTGCATCAACGGGATAACGAAAAGCTTTTAAAGACGTTGTACGACCTGCGTGATTTGGGCAATACCGTGTTGGTCGTAGAACACGATGAAGAGACCATTCGAGCGGCGGATTATGTTGTAGACATGGGGCCTGGTGCTGGGCGATTGGGGGGTAAAGTTGTTGCCCAGGGATCTCCTCAACAGATTGAACAGCATCTTGATTCCATCACAGGGCAATATTTAAGGCGCAGTCGCTGTGTTCCAGTTCCATCAAAACGCCGCAAAGGAAACGGGCATCTGTTGCGCTTGACGGGTGCTTGTGGCAACAACCTGAAAAACGTTCAATTAGAAATTCCGTTGGGTGCATTTGTGTGTGTGACGGGTGTGTCGGGTTCAGGTAAAAGTAGCCTGGTCATGGATACCTTGTATAAAGCTGTTGCCCAACAGCTGTTTTTTACGAGTCGGGATCAACCGCTCTCTTTTCAAACATTAGAGGGGGTTGAGTTTTTGAGATCTGTCATTGATATTGACCAATCTCCCATTGGTCGAACTCCCCGGAGTAATCCGGCTACTTATGTGGGGGCTTTTGAAGGAATCCGAAACGTGTTTTCCAGTTTGCCTGAGGCCAGAACGCGAGGTTATAAGCCAGGTCGCTTTTCGTTTAATGTGAAAGGAGGGCGGTGTGAGGCATGTTTGGGTGCAGGCATTCTTAAAATTGAGATGAATTTTTTGGCCGATGTCTATGTCGTATGTGAAACGTGTAAGGGAAAACGTTTTAATGATCAGACCCTCAACATCACGTATCGAGGCAAGAGTATTTCCGATGTGCTAGAAATGACCGTGGAAGAAGCAGCCACACTGTTTTCTCCCTATCCAGATATTGCGCGTAAACTGCAAGCCTTACAAGAGGTTGGTTTGGGATACATTCATCTAGGCCAACAAGCAACAACGTTGTCTGGAGGAGAAGCGCAACGTGTCAAATTGTCTAAGGAGCTAAGCCGCCGTCAGATGGGCTGCACGTTGTATATTTTGGATGAGCCTACAACGGGTTTACATTTTGAAGACGTACGACAACTTCTCGAATCGTTACAACGGCTAGTGGATCAAGGCAACACAGTGATCGTCATTGAACACAATTTAGATGTGATCAAAGCAGCCGATCATGTGATTGATATAGGCCCTGAAGGTGGCAATGCAGGTGGATATGTTGTAGCAACAGGAACACCAGAGCAAGTCGCCCAGCACCCTCACAGTCACACAGCTTGCTTCCTGAGTACAACGCTAAAACGTTAGGCTAAATTCAGAAAGCAAGACGTGTAGTGTACAAAGGAGAAATTACCAGCGATTTCTGCCGCCGTTACGACCACCCTGATTATTTGATGGTCGAGACGTGCGTTCTCGAGCTTCGCTTACCTTGATACTACGGCCATCGAGTTCTGTGCCATCCATTGCTTCAACGGCGGCTTGTGCCTCTTC